>JBLIGH010000375.1:0-3001 GCA_047636855.1 Pseudorhodobacter sp. | reverse complement strand
CCCAAGATCGCCTCGGCCGAGGCCAGCGCGTCAAGGCCCACGGCATGAGCCAGCTGGTAGGTTTTGCCCGGATAGGTGGACAAGATTAGTGCCAATTTACGCGAGGCCACAGGGGTTTGCGCAAGCCTGTGCCAAGCGGCGACCTTATCGGCGACAAGGTTGACTTGGGCTGCATCGACCCGGTGCACAAAGCGCGAATATTGCAGATCTGGGTCGCGCGGAGTTGGGGTTTTAAAGCTGATCACGCCAGAAAAAAGCCGGCCATCTACCTCGGGCAAGACCACATGCATCGCAAGATCGGCGGGCGAGAGGCCACGGTCGCTTAGGACCCAGTCGCGCCGCCGCGCGGTTGATAGGCTGACCTGAAACACCGGGCATCCGGGCGCGTCAAGCGGCGAGCTTCCATCCGTGCCTTTGGCCGAAAACGCCGTAGCGTTAAGAATGGCCACAGGGGCCAACCCGGCCAAAGCGCCGCCAAGCCAGTCACGCGCGACGGGGGCTTTCAGCGACGTCGCAAACATTCCGATTGCCGCAAACCCGCGGCTGCGCAGCGCAGCTATCAGCGCATCAACCGGCGCTGTATCGGCAGATGTCAGATAGCTGCGATAGAAGGTCACAGCGACCATCGGGCCGTCGCCAACAGGCCCCGGCACCACACCCCGTTCAGGGTCGTACCAGCCGCATTCCGGAACGGATTTATCACCGATCACGGGCCCTGCATAAAGCCCCGCCGCCAGTGCCAGTTGCGCTAGGGCTGCTTGGGCGGCCACAGCACCGCCGGCTTCGCACAGTGCCGAGAGGCGGCGCAGGGTCGAGACTGGCAAGGTGGATAATGCGTCCAGACGGGCATCGGGGCGGCCGTCTGCGGGCAAGATTGCCAGCGCAATTCCGCGCCGCCGCGCCAGATCTTGAACCTGTGCCAAGCCGTAAGCCCAATAGCTTTCGCCACCGATCAGTCGGATCAAAATGGCTTTTGCCCCTGCCAGCGTATTCTCGACATAGGTATCGACCGACAAGGGGTGGCGCAGCGCCACCAGATTGGCGAGGCGGGTGGTGGGCAAACTGGCCCGTCCCCGCTGCCAGCCCGCCGCGAAAGCGCCAAGGTCACTATCGGAAAACGACAGCACAACCAAATCGGCGGGGCTTTGGCCCACGTCGAACGGTGTGTCCGTTTCCTCTAACCCATGGCTTTCGCGGAAGACGACATGCATGATTTAGACTTCCAACGCGGCGCGAATGGCGGCTTCGTTGATATGGTCATGTTCGGCGATTACCACCAGACGGGTCTGGCGCGGGGTATCGCCCCAAGGCCGGTCATATTGCACCCGAATGCGCGCGCCCACGGCTTGCACCAGCATCCGCATCGGTTTGCCTTGCACCGCAACATAACCTTTGACGCGCAAGATATGTTGGTCGGTCGCCAAACGGATGATGGCGGCTTGCAACGCCTCGGGGTCGGCCACTTCGGGCAGGTCGATCACGACGCTGTCGAAATCATCATGCTCGTGGTCGTCATGGCCATCGTGATGGCTTGGGCGCGCATCGATATCATCCTCGGCGGCCGAGCCAAGACCCAGAATGACGCGGGGGTCGATGATGCCATCGGTCATGGCGATCATCGGCACTGCGCGCGACATTTCGGCTTCGATCACGGCGCGCGCGGCGGCAAGCCCTGCCTCGCCCGCCAGATCGGCCTTGGACAGCAAGATAATATCGGCACAGGCGATCTGATCTTCGAACACTTCGGACAAGGGTGTTTCATGGTCGATGCTGTCATCGGCCAGACGTTGCGCATCCACGGCGGCGACATCAGGGGCGAAACGGCCCGCTGCCACAGCCTCGGCATCGGCCAGCGCGATCACACCATCGACGGTGATTTTGGACCGGATCGCAGGCCAATCGAAGGCCTTCAACAACGGTTTCGGCAAGGCCAGACCCGAGGTCTCGATCAAGATATGATCTGGGCGCACCGGCAAAGCCATCAACGCCTCGATCGTCGGAATGAAATCATCGGCCACGGTGCAGCAGATGCAGCCGTTGGCCAGCTCTACGATATTCTCGACCGGGCAATTATTGTCGGCGCAGGATTTCAAGATATCGCCGTCCACACCGACCGTGCCAAATTCATTGACCAAGATTGCAAGCCGCTTGCCTTGTGGGTTCATCATCAGATGCCGGATCAGCGTGGTTTTGCCGGAACCGAGAAAGCCGGTGATGACGGTAACGGGAATTTTCGACAGGTCAGACATTTTCGGCATCCTCGGGCAGGGTCAGGGGGGGGATTCGCGCAATGCAATTCTTACGGAAGTGATCGGACCTTTCGCGCCATGGCACCAGCCCATCCGCGACCGCCTGATAGCGACGCGCGCCATCAAGCACAGATTGAGCATGGGTGGCAGCGTCGATGTTGCCATAAACATAGGACCAACGGTCGGGGCCGCCGCGCAATGCAACCGTGCAACCGCGGGTGCAATTGGACAGGCATTCGACAGCGCGGATGCGCAGGCCGGGCGGGGTAGGTTCTGCTGTCAGCGCCGCAAACAACCGTGCGCCGGGACGGGTATCGTCTAGATCGGTCGGATCGGCGGGAAGGCTGGATTTACATGTGACGCAGACTAGAAGTTCGGCCTGCGGCAACAGGTTAGCCTTTGGCGTTTCAGTATGGTCTTTCAATGGCGCGCTCCTGCTTTTGGGCGGAACGGGGCAAGAAATGGCGGGCGCCTTACGCATTTGCCCGACACCGGGGCACCCCGCCCGGAATTCGTCAACTCTGCGCTGGCAGGTCTCCCGGCTTGCGGATTTCAGGGCGTTTCAGCCCTTACGGTTGCCCCGCCTTCCCGAACCCGTCTGGGCCAGTGGCATTGGGCGACCTTTCCGGTCACGGTCGCGGGGGCGGCTGTGCTTGAGGCGCGCGTTTGCGTCCTGACACATTCCCTTTTCACCCAGATCGCTCTAGGCACCAGCAAGGGCCACTTGGGCCAACCGATGGGGCGCTGTCAAG
>JBLIGH010000374.1:0-3044 GCA_047636855.1 Pseudorhodobacter sp. | reverse complement strand
TGAAGTTGAAACAGATCACATCTTCCAGGGCTTGGACCTCGGCGTCACGCTTTATGCCCTCTTTGCGCAGCAAAACCCCAACGCGTGTCTGATCCTGCGTTGGATATCCAGCTTCGGCCATGAAGCCTGCAAGCCGTTCGCCGTGCCGCCGCCCCTGTTCGCGTCGCCAAGCGTGATAGCCCTCTTTGCCTTCGGGGAAGTCCTTGCGCGGTAGCAGCCAACGTTCGACATGCTGACCACGCGCGGCGATGCGCAACACGTCCGAGGCCTTGGGGAACAACGGGCCCAGCTCTGCGCTCATGCGTTCGCCGTAGACAAGGGCGGCTGGGCGGTCATTTGTCTGGGTGGGATCGGCCGCGTTTGCCGCATCGATCAGGCGAAAGGCTAGGTCCAGATTTGGCATGAAGTGGCTCCGTCAGGGCTGCGTAAGGCAATAATCCTAAAGTGCCGCAAAGAAATTTCAGCGACAATGGGGTAAGTTGGCTTATCGGGTGGAAATATTCGCATTGCGGGTCATTTGCGTTTGCGACTGAATGGTTATGAATAAGCGGGTTTTCTGACGGTACGCAAAAACCAACCTGGTTTAGGCCGCGTTTTGCTCGAACCCCTGAAGAACGGATGTCAGGTTTGCGCCAAGCTCGTCGCACAGATAGCCACCTTCCTGCACGAATAGACAGGGAAGACCCAGAGTGGCGATAGCAGCACCGATCCGGCCAAATCCGACCTCGGTGACCGCAAGGCCTTTGAATGGGTCGTCGATAAACGCATCCAACCCAAGTGCCACAACGACCACATCTGCGCCAAACGCCTTGATCCGCTGCAAGGCCACAGCAAGTGTTGCTAGGTAGGCGTCGTCAGCGGTGCCACGCACCAACGGTAGGTTCAGATTGTAGCCCAAGCCTGCGCCCGCGCCACGTTCATGCGCTTGCCCCCAAAAGAACGGGTAGAACCGTTCAGGGTCGGCGTGGATCGAAACCGTCAGCACATCGCTGCGGTGATAAAAGAGGCCTTGCGTTCCGTTGCCGTGATGCACGTCGACATCCAAAATTGCAGGGCGCAGACCCCGGGCGCGCAACCGCTCGGCTGCGATGCCCGAATTGTTCAAAAAGCAAAAGCCCCCGGCCAGATCGCCAAAGGCATGATGCCCCGGCGGGCGCGACAGCGCATAAGCGGACTGCGCGCCTGCCAAAAGCAGGTCGGCCCCGGTAATGGCGGTCTGCGCCGACCAATATGCAGCCTCCCACGTGCCTTTGGCGATCGGGCAAGACGTGTCTGCCTGATGAAAGCCCGCCTGACCGACGGCAGATTTGGGATAGCTGTCACTGCGGTTGGCTGGGTGGATGTTTGGAATGACCTCGTCGCCCGCGCCGTCGATATGTTGCCAGCGAGCGTGGATATTTTGAAGAAAAACAAGGTATTCCGGCGAATGCAGGGCTGCAATGGGGCCAAAACCCGCATCCTTTGGGGCCTCGACACTGCAACCTGCATCCCGCGCGCCGGTCAGCAAACGGTCGATCCGTTCCGCCTGTTCCGGGTTGGGCAGGATCGCGCCATTTGCCATGAAATGCCGTGGTTGGTGCTTCCATTGGCGGTCGTCGAAGATGGCTTTCATGCGGTTTCTTTCAGGAGTTCGAGCGATGTGCCCGTCAGGACCATATTTGTCTCGTCTGCCGCCGCAACGAAGCCCATACGGTCGTAGGCGGCGCGTGCGCGCGGGTTGTCGTGATAGACGGCGAGTTTCAGAAAATGCCCGCTGTTGCGGCGCAGGCCCTCTTGCAGGGTTTTTGCCAGAAGCCGCCGCGCCAGCCCTTGGCCCCGAACGGTTTGCGCGACCCAGAGGTCGGTTACAAACAGGCCAGCGCCGCCACGTGTGGTGGAAAAGACTGGCGCTGCAAGGACAGCACCGACCGGTGTTTCATTGCGGCTGGCGAGCAGGGCAAAGCAACCGATGCCGGGCCTGCAAAGCGCGGCCTCTAGTGACATCTGATCCGTGCTGTAGGTATCGCCCAGATCGGCGGCAAGCTGGCGCAGCGCTGCGTCCAGCAAAGGGATCTGGGCCTGTACGACCCGCATTATGGCGATATCTTGCATGGCTCAGATGTCCGTCCTGTCTGCACCCTTAAGATGCAGTATCTCGCGCGCCTCGGCGGGGGTGGCAACGGTGCGGCCCAGATCCTCGACGATGCGGCGGATCTTGCTGACTTGTTCGGCATTGTTGCGCGCCAACGTGCCGCGCGCGATCATCAAACTGTCCTCTAGCCCGACGCGGACATGACCACCCAGAATGGCGGACATTGTGATGAGGGGCATTTGATGCCGACCCGCTGCCAGCACCGAAAAATCATAAGTCTCGCCAAAAAGCTTGTCGGCGATCAGCTTCATATGGGTCAGGTTTTCCGGGTCCGGGCCGATACCGCCAAGCACCCCAAAGACGAATTGGATGAACAAAGGGCCGTGCACCAGCCCGCGATCAACGAAATGGCGCAGCATATAAAGATGGCTGACATCGTAGCATTCGAATTCGAACCGTGCGCCGCGTTTTTCACCCATCTCTTGCAAGATATTGGCCATGTCGCGGGGGGTGTTTTTGAACACCAGATCGTCAGAGCCTTCGAGGAACGGTTTCTCCCAGTCGTATTTCCACTCGGTAATCCGCGCCGCCGCCGGATAAAGCGCGAAATTCATCGTGCCCATGTTCAGTGAACACATCTCTGGCGCGGCGCGTTTGGGGGCGGCGAGGCGTTGGTCCAACGTCATCGTCGCACTGCCACCGGTCGAGATATTCAGTACCGCATCGCAGCGCTGTTTGATCTGCGGCAGAAAGGCCATGAAATGTGCAGGATCGGCCGAGGGGCGCCCGTTTTCGGGATCGCGCGCATGCAGATGCAATATCGCTGCCCCGGCTTCGGCGGCCCCGATCGAATTTTCGGTGATTTCGTCGGCGGTTACCGGCAGGTAGGGCGACATTGATGGCGTGTGGATGGAGCCGGTGATAGCGCAGGTGATGATGATCTTTGACATTTTAGGTCGCACCGGAAAGTTGA
>JBLIGH010000373.1:0-3064 GCA_047636855.1 Pseudorhodobacter sp. | reverse complement strand
CTTTTGTGGCGAACGATGCGCCGACAGCGACGAATGCAGATAAAGCAAGCTACTTAGTCTTTTACCAAAATCAGGTTTCAGGTGAGATTAAGGCCGCATCAGATACCTATCTGATCAATAAGATCGACGTGCCAGAAGTTGTCATTGGCGATGTGAATTGGGGGGGGCCAGAGGGCCAGTCCTTATTCATTGTCGCCCCTGACCCGGTCACGGGCGATCTGGTGCTTTGGGAAAAAGACAAATTCAGTGGCAAGATTAAGCTGTTGGACAAGAATTGGGCCGATGGGCCGTGGGATACTGTGAAATGAGGCCAGATGACATTGAAATGATTTGGGCTTATTCTAGGACATATGACGTAGGAGATAATCATGGCTGATAGTTTGCCACCGCTTGAAATGGATTTTGCCAGCAACGGCGCACCGGTTGTGGTTGTGGAAGATGTTGAGGCATCAGATTTGTCGGAAGCGCTGCGGCTTGCCCCGGCGTTGGGAGAGCCGAATTGGGTACGGGCCTATTCGCGGGTCGTTAATCACTTTTCCAGTGGTGGCGATTTCGAGCCGATTATGGACCCTGCGACCTTTAAAGCGAAGTATTTAGCGGCCTATGAAGCCGAAGACCCGGACGAAGAGGTCGGGCCGGGGGTGATCCGGCTGCATAACTTTGGCATCCCGGATTTTGCGGCAATCCATCCCCCGATGAAAGACGGCAATACGCTGATCTTCTTTGTGGAAAACATGTTCATGGGGATCCCCTATAAGGTCACGATGCGGGACGGGACCCAGCCAGAATATCAACCGGTGGCGATGGTTCAGTAACGCTTTGCTCTGGCATCGGGCATTTGGCGCGCTAGGATAGGTCAAAGGCTTTTCGATGGGGGATCTATGCTGTTTGACATTGCCGATTTGGCGCCGGGTATCGGCTATAAGCTGATGACCTCTACCGTTGTGCCACGGCCGATTGGCTGGGTGACGACTTTGGGGCCGAAAGGGCTGGTTAACGCGGCCCCCTATAGCTTTTTCAACGCAATGGGGGGCGCACCGCCGGTGGTGGCGCTTGGTTTTTCGCAACCACCTGACCGCGATCTGAAAGATTCCGCGCAGAATATTCTGGATCGGGGCGAGTTTGTGGTGAACTTGGTGCCCGAGGCTTTGGGGGCGGTCATGACCCAGACCTCGCTGTCCTTGCCGCCTGGGGAAAGCGAGGTTGACATGGCGGGACTGGCGGTTGCCGCCTCGGTGCATATTGCGCCGCCCAGGTTGGCCGCCAGCCCGGTAAGTTTTGAGTGCAAAACCCATACGGTTGTGCCAACAGGACCGGGGCAGATCGTGGTGATTGGTCAGGTCTATGCCATTCATATCGCAGATGAATATGTGCTTGATGCTGCACAGGGCTATATTGACACCCCTTCTTTGGGCCTGATCGGGCGAATGCATGGTGCGGGCTGGTATGCGCGCACCAATGATCTGTTCCAGATGGCGCGGCCAGTGCCCTTGGCAAAGCAAAACGGCTGATGTTTGATCTGGTGATCCGCGCGGGCGAGGTTGTCACACCGCAAGGGGTGATCCTTGCGGATATTGGCGTGACGGATGGCCGAATCGCGGCCATTGGCCAGCTTGGGCCGGGGCGGCAAGAGCTTGACGCGGCGGGCCGGATGGTTTTGCCGGGCGGCGTCGATCCACATGCGCATATCGAGCAGATGTCGGGCATGGGCCTGTGGAATGCCGATACGTTTGAAACGGCAACTGCCTCGGCGGCGCTGGGGGGCACGACGACTGTTATCTCTTTTGCGGCGCAGTCCAAGGGGCAGCGGTTGCGCGACACCGTGGCCGATTATGCTGCCCGCGCCGCGCGGGGGGCGCGGATTGATCACGCCTATCACATCACCCTGACCGATCTGGAGGTGCCGGATTTTGCCTGCGATCTGGCCGCACTGATCGCGGCGGGCCATCGCAGCGTCAAGCTGTTCACCACCTATAACATCGGGCTGTCGGATGCGCAGATCCTGGAAGTGATGGCGCAGGTCAAAGCGGCAGGCGGGCTGGTCTGTGTCCATGCCGAAAATGACGCGCTGATCGGTTGGACGAAGGCAAAGCTATTGGCGGCAGGTCTGGTGCGGCCCGAACACCACGCACGCGCGCGGCCGCGATTGGCCGAGATCGAAGCGGTAGAACGTCTGTGCCGCTTTGCGGAGTTTTTTGATCAGCCGGTGATGATTTTTCACATCTCGATCGGGGAAGGCGTCGCGGCAGTGCGTGCAGCCAAAGCGCGCGGCGCGCCGGTTTGGGCCGAAACCTGCGTGCATTACCTGTTGCAAACGGCGGCAGTTCTGGACCGCCCGGGGTTGGAGGGCGCGAAATGGATGTGCTCGCCACCGCAACGGGAACCGGCGGATCAGCAGGCGTTATGGGCAGGGCTGACAACTGGCGATTTGGCGCTGGTGTCGTCGGATCACGCGCCTTACCGCTTTGATACATCGGGAAAGCTGGGGGCCGGGGATGGCGCGCGCTTTGACCAGATCGCCAATGGTTTGCCCGGCTTACAGACCCGCTTACCCTTGCTGTTCGACGCGATGGTGACGCAAGGCCGAGGCGGTGCTGTGGCCTTTGCCGAAGTGACTGCAACAGCGCCCGCACGGCTTTATGGATTGCCCAGCAAAGGTGCGATTGCCGTTGGTCTGGATGCGGATCTGGTGCTTTGGGATCCGCTGCGCACAGTGACTTACGGTGCCAATGATCTGGCCGATAATGCGGGCTACAACCCTTGGGAAGGGGTTTGCGTTACCGGCTGGCCCGAAACGGTCGTGCTGCGTGGTCAGGTGATTGTGGATGGCGGGGCATTGCATGCAAAGCCGGGGCAGGGCCGCTGGTTGGCGCGCAGCATCGGCGCGGCGCGCCCCTTAGGCGCGCCAGCGGCAGAGTTTTCCTATCTGGCTGAAAATGGCGCTTTGTAATGCCGCAACTGGAACAGTCACCCGGCAATTGTGCGCTTGAAAAGGCCTTGATTGTGATCAACCCCAATTCCGCGCAATCCGTGACCGATGGGATAGATGCCGCGATGACACCGC
>JBLIGH010000372.1:0-3069 GCA_047636855.1 Pseudorhodobacter sp. | reverse complement strand
AGGAAAGAAAGCCGGGGCGGATCATGGGCATAGCTGAATCGTTTCAAACCCAGTCGTCAAGCCATCAAATTCGGCTTCCGCAGAACTCGGAGTATAACACAAATCTGATTGCACATGAGGCATCTCGCATCGGCAGCGTCTAACAAAACGGGCCGCGCAATGTTTTTAAGTGTGCCCAGCTCGTCACGTCATTTCCGAGCTGGTTTTCGCGAGTTTCAATGCAACCGAGCGTGCACCAGGTAGCCTTCGACTGCGCTCTCTCCTAAAGCACGCAGTGCTTCCAGACGGTGAAGCCCTTCGACCAGCACATATCCTGCGTCCACGCTTCTTACTCTGATCGGCGTTATCTGGCCGTGCTCCAGCATATCATTGGCCAGCTCTTCCACCTTGGCGGCAACAAGCGTCTTTTGGCGCTTCACCGGAACGCGAATATCGGCAATTGCGAAGGTTTCTTTCATCAGCATGGGCCAATCCTGCACTGGTTCCCCTGACTTGGCCAGCATATTTTTGGCATGCGCCTCGGCTGACTTGCAGCCTGCGGCTTTAGGACGTTGACGAAACCAGTGCGGGGTCTTGCAAGTGCCTTGCCGCCGGCCCGCAAGAGCTGCGGATCAACAGACGGCAAGCCAGTTCGATCCGTCGCGCGGGCAATGGCAATCCGCCGTGCAATTCGCGCAGCAAATCGATGGCAGCGGCCCCAATGTCGCGCATCGGCATTTCAATCGCCGTCAGAGGCGGGTTTTGAAATGCGCCTTGGGGTAAGCCGTCCATCCCCATAACCGACACCTCGCGCGGCACGCTGATGCCATGCGCCGCGAGCGCCTGCATCGCCCCAAACGCCAAAACATCGCCTGCGGCAAGGATGGCCGTGAAGTCACACCCCCGCTGCGCAATACGGTCACTGATGGCACGGGCAGCGTGGTCTGGCAGCCAATCAGCCACTTCAACAACCAAACTGGGGTCATGGCCCCGGTCCAGCGGGAACATCCGATCCCGCCAACCTTCAAAGCGGCGCTCGATGGTGCGCCGACCGCGCCGCATCAAGAATAAGATGCGCCGATGCCCAAGCTGGCGTAGATAGTCCGCAGCCATCGCCCCTGCGGCCCGGTTCGAAGGCGCGATGCTGGACAGTTTCATCATCGGATCGTCGCCGTTCAGCAGCACGACCGGCTTTGCAAAACCCCGCGTGGGGGCCAGCATCGACTCGTCATCCAAGGTCAGGAACAGCAGGCCCGCAATCGCCGGGTCAGCCTCGGCCTCGGTCAGGGCCCTTTGTTCATCTTCGGGGGTGCTGATGGCGCGGGTGATCAATTCGACCCGCAAAAGCGTAGCGCGCTCTTGCAAACCTTGCATCACATTCAACGTAAACTGGCTTCGGGCAAAGTCGTCCATCGCGGCCGCACTGGCCAGCACCAACACCTTTTGCCCGCCAAGCGAAGAGGGCATCGCATAGTTGAAATCCATCGCCGCGCGCTGAATCCGGTCCAGCAAATCGGGGCGCACGCCATCAGCCCCCGACAAAGCCCGTGACACCGTTGCAATCGAGACACCGCAAAAATCCGCAAGGTCTTGCAACCGCACCCGGCGACTGAGCTTGCCGCGTTTGCCGATTGGGGTCACCGGGGCGCCTCCTTCTTTTTCAATTACAATTCACGTCTGCAAAAAATTTACAGATTGAGCAAATCATTTTCACAGGTCATCTTGACCGCGAAACATGAGGTCGGGGAGGACATCATGCTGCCGCAAGCCTCGGACGTTCGAGTACAACTGGCCAAACTTGTGGAGGGCTTGGTGCATTTGCGCCATGATGGCAGTTTTGACGAGCCCAATCTGGACGGAACCGCCGGGGATTATGTCAGCTTTGACGTTTGGGAGTGGCCGCAGGGCGTGGGCCTTTACGGACTTGTGCAACTGTGGTTGCGGGGGCGCGACCCCGCGCTGCGGGCACAGATCGAGGGATGGTATGAGCGCCGGCTTGCTGCGGGCCTGCCACCGCTGAACATCAATACCACCGGGCCGATGCTGGCCCTGTCGATGCTTTGGGCCGAAACCCGCGATCCGCGCTGGCAAAGCGTGCTGGATGACTGGGCCACGCGCTTGATCCAAGACGCGCCGCGCACGGTCGAAGGTGGTTTGCAGCATGACGTCTCGGACAAGGTCAATACTGGCGAGCTATGGGATGATACGCTGTTCATGGCCGGACTGTTTCTGGCCCGCTATGGCAAGGCATCGGGGCGACCCGAACTGGTGGACGAGGCCATCCGGCAGTTTCTGGTCCACACCCGCTATTTGTCCGACCCTGACACCGGCCTTTGGTTTCACGGCTGGACCTTCGAGGGTCGTCATAATTTTGCCCGCGCCAGATGGGCGCGCGGCAATGCCTGGATCACCGCCTGCCTGCTGGATCTGTTTGAAATCGACGTGCTGCCAGCCTCGGTTAAAACGTATCTGGAGGGCGTTCTTCAGGCTCAGGTCGAGGCTTTGTTGCCGTTGCAGACTGCAAGTGGCGCTTGGCGGACCTTGCTGGATGATCCAACCAGTTACGAGGAAACGTCGGCCACCGCTGGCTTCGCCTACGGTCTGCTCAAGGCGTCAAGGCAAGGTTTGGGCGATGCCCGCTGGGCGCAGGCTGGCTGGCGGGCCGTGGCCGCCGTTATCGCCAATATTGACCCCGCAGGCACCGTGCAGGGCGTGTCCTATGGCACCCGAATGGGCCATGACCTGCAATTTTACCGCGAAATCCCATTGCAGCCGACCGGCTACGGGCAGGCTTTGGCGATGTTATGCCTAATCGAGGCGGTCGGGCAATTGGATGAACAAAGGAAAATGACATGACGATGGACGTCCGTTACGGTGGCAGCCCTGCTGACATCCCGACATATGATACCGCGCGCTTGCGAGCCGAGTATTTGGTTGAAGGGCATTTCGCGCCCGGGCAAATCCGGTTCACCTATACCCATGTTGACCGGATGATCGTCGGCGGGGCTTGCCCGACCAATGCGCCACTGCGTTTTGGTGACGGGGCCGAGGTCGGCACGCCCCTGTTCTTTACCGCCCGCGAGATGGGCA
>JBLIGH010000371.1:0-3088 GCA_047636855.1 Pseudorhodobacter sp. | reverse complement strand
TGTTGGGGCTGACCAACGGCGCGCAAGAGATCACGGCCAAACGGGCCTCATCCTCGGGTGCTATAATTTCCAACGACAATCCGGTTTCACGTCGCACTTGGCGGATGAAATCCTTGGCATTGCGCGCGCGCCTGCAGGCTTCGGTCGCAACCAAGCGCATGCGCGTGACGCCATGCTTTTCGATCTTCTTTTGGCAAATCCGCAGGGCTTGGATCGTTCGCCCCATCGAGCCACGCGACAATCGGCCTGTGGCTTCTAACCCCACGCCAAGCTGAACAGTTTTTGAAAAACTGTCCACGACCAGAAATTGAGTGCCCTTTGGTCGGGCAATCAGCATCCGGCAACTGTTCGTTCCCAAATCCAACGCAGCATAAAGCTGCGCCGATCCGGGGCTTAAGGAGGCTAACGGTTCGACCGAGGTTGCCGGCTGCGTTTCTTCAGCTGACAGTTCCGGGATCGCGTCCACCCCCTGGGGACGCTCGGGCATCATTCGCCCTCCATTCATGGTTGGGATCATGGTAGCCTTGGGCATGATCCCGCGCAAGCGCCATCCCGACCTGCACAAATGCGCCTCACTAAGATGATGAATATTTTGGCTGTTCGCTGGGGTCGTCAGAAGGTTTTTTGTCCATTATGTCAGTTTAGGGAACATCACCGGGCGCTTTCAAAAAGACCTCTGGTCGCTGAATGATGTTTCAATGTCGAAAACTGTCCTCAGCGCTATGCCACGCGGGCTTAGAAGGGGGGAAGGATCATATAGGGGAATCACGGCGATGCCAGACGTAACAATCGTGTTTTGGCGGGATATTCCGGCGCAAGTTATTGTCGGAAAAGGCCGCAGTGGTTCCAAGGTTCAATTGCCCGAGCGGTTTGAACAAGCAATCGATCGTTGCGCCATGAAAATCGGTGCAAAGGGCGCGGATGACTACCTTGCTGAATGGCGCAAAGCTGCGGCCTATTCGGTTGAAGGCGAGCCCGCCACAGTTGCCACAGCCGAGGCAGCCCGGCTTGAGGCCGAATACGACAGCGTAAAGCTGAAAACCCTGATTGATAACGAAGGCTGGGCGTGACCCACCGTGCGTATGAACCTGCTGGAGAATGTCATGGCCCTGTTTAACTTCAAACGTGAAACCCCTGCCCCTGCGTCCACCACCTCGCCTGTGGTCGAAGCGTTCTTGCGCAACTACTCGATCGAGGTGATGCCGCGCACCGCAGAGAAGGTCGAGAGCTTTCGCGATCTGCTGCCGCAGCACACACGGGTTTATGTCGCCCATATCGAAGGCACGCCGATTGAAGAAATGGTGGCCACCGCTGCGCGCCTGAAAGGCGAAGGCTTTGATGTCATGCCGCATTTCCCGGCGCGCATCATTCGCGATCGCGCCATGCTTGCGGATTGGATTGCA
Source organism: Pseudorhodobacter sp. (assembly GCA_047636855.1). Taxonomy (GTDB): domain Bacteria; phylum Pseudomonadota; class Alphaproteobacteria; order Rhodobacterales; family Rhodobacteraceae; genus Pseudorhodobacter. The sequence continues at coordinate 1,685 of JBLIGH010000371.1, read as the reverse complement.
CGCTACAAAGGCGAAGCCGATGTCAATCAGGCTTTGTTGCTGGCGGGCGGTGTGTCCACACCAGCGGGCGAATTTGAAAGCTCGATGCAACTTATGGACTCGGGGCTTTTTGACGGCTTTGACCGCTTGCATATTGCCGGTCACCCCGAGGGCAACCGCGACATCGACAAAGACGGCGGCGACCGGATGGTGATGGAGGCTTTGCGCTGGAAGCAGGCTTTCTCGGAGCGGACGGATGCCAAGATGGCCATTGCCACTCAGTTTTGCTTTGAGGCGGCCCCGGTGATCAAATGGGCGGATCGTTTGGCCGATGCTGGCATTAACATTCCGATCCATATCGGCGTGGCCGGGCCTGCAAAGCTGCAAACCCTGATCAAATTCGCCATTGCCTGCGGTGTTGGCCCAAGCCTGAAGGTGCTGCAAAAGCGCGCGATGGATGTGACCAAATTGCTTTTACCCTATGCGCCGACGGATATTGTCGCAGAATTGGCCGCCCATAAGGCCAAGCATCCTGATTTTGGTGTGGAGTCCGTGCATTTCTTTCCGCTCGGTGGTATCAAAACCAATTCAACATGGGCTATCGAAAATGGCGGCAAATCGGCTGTTCCAGCCTCTCAATCTTAAGAAAGTAGTCGAATTATGACCCGTACGGTCTTGGAATCTAAAACAAAAACGGTCATTATCGGCTTTGACGAACCCTTCTGTGTGATCGGCGAGCGGATCAACCCAACCGGCCGTAAGAAGCTGGCGGCAGAGCTGGAGATGGGTGATTTTAGCACGGTCGAGCGTGACGCATTGGAACAAGTCGCCTGTGGCGCGACCGTTTTGGACATTAACTCTGGTGCCGTCTTTACCAATAAGATGGCATTGGACCCGCGCTATGCCGATAATAACTTCGTTGAGCCGCCGCTGATGCGCGACCTGATCATGCGCATTCAAGCGATTGTTGATGTGCCTTTGTGCATCGACAGCTCGGTCCCCGGTGCGTTGGAGGCAGGCTTGATTGCTTGCGAAGGCCGCCCCTTGCTGAACTCGGTTACGGGCGAGGAAGACCGGCTAGAGCTGGTTTTGCCACTGGTCAAGAAATACAACGTGCCTGTGGTTGCGATCTCGAATGATGATACCGGCATTTCCGAAGATCCCGACGTCCGCTTTGCCGTCGCCAAGAAGATTGTCGAGCGTGCAGCCGATTTCGGTATTCCGGCGCATGACATCGTGGTCGATCCGCTGGTGATGCCGGTCGGGGCCATGGGCTCGGCGGGTCAACAGGTATTTACGCTGGTGCGCCGTTTGCGCGATGAATTGGGCGTCAACACGACCTGTGGCGCGTCGAATATCTCGTTTGGCCTGCCGCATCGTCACGGCATCAATGCGGCGTTTTTGCCAATGGCCATTGGGGCAGGCATGACTTCTGCAATCATGAACCCTGTGCGTTTGCAGGAAATGGAAGCGATCCGTGCTGCAAACTTCTTGATGAACCATGACGCAAATGGTGGCGAGTGGATCCGCTTTGCCAAAGTGATTGAAGCAACCCTTGGCGGTATGAGCTTTGCCGAGGCAAGTGCGGCTGCGGCGTCTGCCGGTGGCCGCGGTGGCCGTCGTGGCGGTCGTAACCGCGCCTAAACCTTCACGGTTTCTCAACCATGCGCTGCGAGGATGCAGCGCATGGTCCCTCCTTTTCGCCT
>JBLIGH010000370.1:0-3109 GCA_047636855.1 Pseudorhodobacter sp. | reverse complement strand
CCGCCCGCGCGCAAAATTTCGTAAAAAGCCAATGCCTTTTCGACATGGTTGTTCGGAAATTGGTCGGTATCCCAACCCGATTGGTAATCATTGCGATTCATGTCGATCGAGCCGAAGATGCCCAGTGACGCCGCCGTCGCAATCTCATGCTCGAAACTATGGCCTGCCAGAATGGCGTGGCCCTGCTCGATGTTCACCTTCACTTCATTTTCAAGTCCGTAGCGGCACAGGAAGCCGTAAACCGTAGCGACGTCGTAGTCGTATTGATGTTTGGAGGGTTCTTGCGGTTTCGGCTCGATCAAAATAGCGCCTTTGAAGCCGATTTTATGTTTGTAATCGACGACCATGTTTAGGAAGCGGCCCATATTATCGGCCTCAATCCGCAAGTTGGTGTTCAACAGCGTCTCGTAGCCTTCGCGCCCGCCCCATAGCACGTAATTCTCGCCACCCAGACGGTGCGTCGCATCCATGCAGCCTTTCACGGTCGCGGCAGCATAAGCGAAAACCTCGGGGTCAGGGTTGGTTGAGGCGCCCGACATCCAGCGCTTATGGCTGAACATATTGGCGGTGCCCCACAGCAGCTTGGTTTTGCTGCTGTCCATCTTGGCTGCGAAATAATCGGTGATTTCTTCCAGGTTGCGTTGGCTTTCCGCGAAGTTAGAGCCTTCTGGCCGCGCATCGGCATCGTGAAAACAGAAAAACGGCGTGCCCAGAATGTCGAACATTTCAAAGGCGACATCGGCCTTCAGCTTGGCCAGATCCATCGTATCACCGAACCAGGGACGATCCAGTGTTTGGCTGCCAAAAGGGTCGCCGCCGGGCCAAGCAAAGCTGTGCCAATAGGCGACGGCAAAGCGCAGATGCTCTTCCATCCGCTTGCCAAGGACGAGTTCATCCGGGTTGTAATGTCGGAAGGCAAATTCGGTCTCGCTGTCCGGGCCTTCAAACGAGATGGTTGGGATGTCTTTGAAGAAATCGGTCATGTAAGCGTCCTGATGGCAGATTGCGCGGCGCGGTATCGGGCGTGACCCGCGTCAAATGCAGCAATTTGGGCAGTGTTAGGGTCGATTTGCCTGTGAATTGCGGGCAGGGTGGCAATCTCGGGGCCAGCACCGGTTGCGGCCATGATGGCCAGTCGCGCGGCCCCAAATGCACCGCCAAAATCGCCCGCAGCGGGCAAAAGCACTGGTATGTTCAACGTGGTGGCAATGGCTTGCAGCCAGTAGTCAGACTGCGAACCGCCGCCAACCGCGATCAGTTTTTCAAGCTTGGTGCCGGTTGCGGCCAGTGCATCGCGGCAATCGCGGATCGCAAAGGTCACGCCTTCCAGCACTGCGCGGGTGCCGGCGGCGCGGTCGGTAGCATGTTCCAGACCCAGAAATGCGCCCCGGATGGCGGCATCGTTTAGGGGCGTCCGCTCGCCGCCCAAATAGGGCAGGAACAAGGGTTTGCCGGGCGATTGCAGCGGGCCGAGGCCGCTTGTCAAGCTTGCAGCGGTGTCACCGACAAGCGCGGCATACCAGTTCAGCGCATCGGTCGCGGCCAGAATAACCCCCATCTGGTGCCAAGTGTCAGGCAAAGCGTGGCAAAATGTGTGAACCGCAGTTTCGGGGCTGGGCTGATAGCCGTCATTGGCTGCAAACAAAACGCCAGAGGTGCCCAGCGACACAAACGCCTCGCCGGCGCGCACCACGCCAACACCGACGCCGGATGCCGCATTATCGCCGCCGCCGCCTGCGATGATCGTGCCGCTTGGCAGGCCCCAACGCGAGCCTAAAGCGAGCCGAATTTGGCCCGAAACCGCCGAGCCTTCGACCAGTCGCGGCATTTGGCTGCGGCTTAGGCCGGTGGCTTCCAGCAAGTCATCCGACCAGTCGCGCGCGCCGGTATCAAGCCAGCTGGTCCCGGCGGCATCCGACATTTCGGCCACATGCTCGCCCGTCAGCCAAAGGCGCAGATAGTCTTTGGGCAGCAAGACTTTCGCCACCTTGCCCCAGATACGCGGTTCATGCTTACGCACCCAATCGAGTTTCGGCGCGGTGAAACCGGGGAAAACAATGTTGCCGCTGATCCGGCGAAACATCGGATCGCCGTCCAGCGTTGCGGCCTCTTCGGCGCTGCGGGTATCGTTCCACAAGATGCACGGTCGCAGTACCTCGTCAGAGGCATCTAGCAAGGTCGCACCGTGCATATGACCCGAAAGCCCGATGCCGCGCACCTCGCCCAAACCGCGCACCGAGAGTGCATCCAACACGGTTTCGGCGGCGGCAATCCAATCAGCGGGGCTTTGTTCCGACCACCCGTCATGGGGCCGCGAAACCGAAAGCGGGGCCGTCGCCTCAGCCAACACGTTTTGCGCCTCGTCGATCAAGACCCCTTTTAAGCCCGAGGTGCCAAGATCCAGGCCGATATACATCAGGCGACCTTTTCTGGGGTTTTGCCAAGAATGATCATGCTCAGGATGTCTTCATCCGTCACCTCATCCACTTTGACTGTCCCGACCAATTGACCGTTTTTCATCACCGAGGCGCGATCACAAAGCTTCATCACGTTGTGGATGTCATGTTCAATCAAGAATATGCCAAGGCCTTGCTTTTTCAGCTCGTCGATTAGCTCGGACACCATCTGAGTTTCATGTGGGCCAAGGGCGGCGGTGGGTTCGTCCATGATCAGGATGCGGGCGTTGAAATACACGGCGCGGGCGATGGCAACGGATTGACGCTGACCGCCCGAAAGCGCGGAGACAGGCACGTTGAACTTTTTGAAATTGGGATTGAGGCGGTGCATGATCTTGCGCGTCTCGGCCTCCATCTTGGACTCGTTCACAAAGCCCAAAGGGCTGACCAACTCGCGACCTAAAAACAAGTTCGAGGCCGCGTCGAGGTTATCGGCAAGCGCCAGCGTTTGATAGATGGTCTCGATATTTTGGGTGCGCGCATCGCGCGGGTTGTTGATTTCCACCCGTTCGCCGTCGATGAAGATTTCCCCCGCGTCAGCTTTGTAAGCGCCGGACAGACATTTGATCAGCGTCGACTTTCCGGCCCCGTTATGGCCCAAAAGGCCGACAACTTCGCCGGGGTACAGATCGACGGTGACATGATCGACGGCC
>JBLIGH010000369.1:0-3131 GCA_047636855.1 Pseudorhodobacter sp. | reverse complement strand
AGCAGCGATTGCCCCCGGTAGAACAGATGCACTTTGCCCGGATCGGCTGTCAGCTTGACCACGCTGTGCCGCAAATCCGCATGAATGCCGGGCAGCTTGCCGACGAGCTGCGCCGCCTCGCCTTGCCGCTTGAAGTACAACAGTGTGACCTCGCCCAAAGCCTCGGAAAACGCCACCTCGCCTGCAAAAATCGCGTCACCATCGGTCGCAACAAAATCCTCGGGGCGCACGCCAATATTTACGGCCATGCCCTCATCTGCGGCCACTGTCGGGATAGACGACCGCGCAACACCGCCGCTGGTAAGCTTCACAACCGTCGCCTCGCCGGTTTCAACGACCTCACCCGGCAAAAGGTTCATGGCGGGCGAGCCGATGAACTGCGCCACAAATTCGTTCTGAGGCCGCATGTAAAGCTCAAGCGGCGTTCCAACCTGACTGATGCCGCCGCCCGCCAAAACCACAATACGGGTGGCCAGTGTCATGGCCTCCACCTGATCATGGGTCACGTAAATCATCGTGCTTTCGGGCATCTGCTCTTTGAGTTGCGCAATCTCGATCCGCGTCGCCACCCGCAAAGCCGCGTCAAGGTTTGAAAGCGGCTCGTCGAACAAATACACTTTCGGGTCGCGCACGATGGCCCGCCCGATTGCCACACGTTGGCGCTGTCCCCCAGAAAGCGCTTTGGGCAAGCGGTCCAAATAGGGCGTCAGCTGCAAAATCTGCGCCGCTTTAGCGACGCCTGCCGCAATTTCCGCTTTGCTTTTCTTGGCGATTTTCAGTGCGAATTCCATGTTTTCGCGGACCGTCATATGCGGGTAAAGCGCATAGGATTGAAACACCATCGCGATCCCACGCTGGGCGGGTGGCACATCATTAACCCGCACACCGTCGATATCCAAAGTCCCGCCGGTGATCCGTTCCAACCCCGCGATCATCCGCAAAAGCGTAGATTTGCCGCAGCCCGAGGGGCCCACAAAAACGATCAGCTCGCCTTGCTTGATATCCAGATTGATATTGGCCAGAACCTTGACCTCGCCGTATGCCTTTTCAAGATTGGTCAGCTTCAGATCGGCCATCGTATTCCCCTCCCTTTACGCCTGAATGGCAAGGCAAACCTGCCATGCGTCAAGCACCAGATCAGTGCCGTCAATCTGTATGGTCGAGGGACCAATCGCGCGCCAAGCCCCGGTTGGCAGTGAAATCTTGGCCGCCGTTTGCCCAAGGTTAAAGGCGCAAAACAGCGTCTCACCCGGACCCTGCCGCAGGAAACTCAGCACATTTCCCTGCGCTTTCAGGTCAAGCTGCGTGCCTTTGCGCAGGGCCAGATACACGCGGCGCAAGGCCAAAGCCGCGCGGTAATGCACCAGCAGATCGTGTTCGTTGGTCTGCGCCGCCGCCGATATCGCCAGATGCGCCGCCGGAACCGGTAGCCAAGGCTTGCCCGTCGTAAAGCCGCCAGCGCGGTTGTCGTTTTGCCAAACCATCGGCGTTCGACAACCGTCGCGGCCTTTGAACTCTGGCCAAAACTCGATTCCGTAAGGGTCTTGCAAGTCTTCAAAGGCAATCTCGGCCTCTGGCAGGCCCAGTTCTTCGCCTTGATAAAGACAGGCAGAGCCGCGAAGGCACATTAACAGCGTCGCGTAAGCTTTTGCCGCTGCTAACGAAAGCGACCACCTCGTGATATGGCGCTGCACATCATGGTTGGAAAAAGCCCAGCAGGCCCAACCATCGGGCGCAGCAGCCTCTAAGCTTGCGAATGTCTGCGCCACTTTCGCAGCACTCAACCCGTCGCCCGACAGAAATTCGAAGGCATAGCACATCTGCATCCGGTCATCGCCCGAGGTATAGTCCCCCAGTATTTCCAACCCGCGCTGCGCATCCCCGACCTCGCCCACCGCAGCGGCATTGTAGGGCCGCATAGTTTCGCGAAGTTTTTGAAGGAATTCGACGTTTTCCGGCCTGCTTTTGTCAAACAGATGCATCTGATGATTATAGGGGTTCACCGCCGGGGCCGTATCGGCATTGCGCTCTTCCGCTGGTAAGGCAGGATTGTCACGTAAGTGCTTGTCATGAGTGTAGAAATTGATCGTATCCAGACGAAACCCATCAACCCCGCGGTCCAGCCAAAACCGGGCGACTTCTAGCAAAGCCTTTTGGACTTCGGGCTCATGAAAATTCAAATCGGGCTGGGAAGTCAGGAAGTTATGCAGGTAATATTGCTGGCGGCGCCCGTCCCATTGCCAGGCAGGGCCACCAAAAATCGAAAGCCAATTGTTGGGCGCTGTGCCATCCGGTTTGGGATCGGCCCAGACATACCAATTGGCACGCTCATTAACGCGGTTTTGGCGGCTTTGCTGGAACCAGATATGCTGATCCGAGCTGTGCGATAGCACAAGGTCGATCATCACCCGCAAGCCCAGATCATGCGCGCGCGCGATGATTGCGTCGAAATCCGCTAGGTCGCCAAATATCGGGTCAACATCGCAATAATCGGACACGTCATAGCCGAAATCCTTCATCGGCGAGGTGAAAAACGGACTGATCCAAACCGCATCTGCCCCCAGATCGGCGATATACGGCAGGCGCTGCGCGATACCCGCCAAATCGCCAATGCCATCGCCATTGCTGTCTTGAAAGCTGCGCGGATAGATCTGATAGATCACTGCCCCGCGCCACCAATCTTGATCGGTGCGATCCAGTTGCACAGCCATTTCTTGCCCCATCCCAATTCTTGTCATTTGACAGAGCCGGCCAGCAGGCCGCGCACCAGATATTTTTGCATCGCAAAGAACACAACCAACGGCACCGCTATGGTAACAAAGGCCGAGGTGGCCAGAATTTCCCACTCGCCGCCCTTAGAGCCCATCAACGCTTTCAACTGCCCGGTCATCACCAACTGATCTGCTGAATTTCCAAGGAAAACAAGCGCTACCAGCAGGTCGTTCCAAGTCCATAAGAACTGGAAAATCGCAAAAGAGGCGAGCGCCGGGAAGCAAAGCGGTAGCACAATCTTCACGAAAATCTGGAAATCCGAGGCGCCGTCAACCCGCGCACTTTCGATGATTTCGCGCGGCAATCCGATCATGTAATTGCGCAATAGATAGATCGCCAACGGCAGGCCAAACCCGGTA
>JBLIGH010000368.1:0-3165 GCA_047636855.1 Pseudorhodobacter sp. | reverse complement strand
AAGCCGCTGGATTACCGGTGCGCAGGCCCGCCGAGCCGTTCATGCCATGCGGCTTGCACATGATGCGGTTATGGTAGGCTCTGGCACGGCTTTGGCTGATGATCCAGACCTGACTGTGCGCGAAATGGGGGCTGTGCGGCAGCCCTTGCGCGTCGTCATCGATGGCAATTTAAGATGCAGCCCTCATAGCAAGCTAGGCCAAACGGCACGCACGGTTCCGGTTTGGCTGCTGCACGGTGAAAATGCACCGGTTTATCCACGCGCGGCTTGGGCCTCAACCGGGGCCGAACTGATTGCGGTTGCCGAAAATGCGGGCCATCTGAATTTGACAATCGCTTTGCAGGAACTTGCGGCACGCGGTTTGACGCGGGTGTTTTGCGAGGGCGGGGCCGGTCTTGCAGCGGCGCTGATCCGGGCAGGCTTGGTGGACGAGCTGGTGACCTTCACTGCGGGTGCTTTGATTGGCGAGGAAGGGCGCGCGGCACTGGGGCCGCTGAATTTGGGCGCTTTGGCCGAAGCGCCAAGGCTGCAACTGCTGCAATCCACAACAATTGGCCCAGATGTCATGTCTCGCTGGGCCTTTAAATGATGTGTCAAATACGGTAAGTTGAGCAGGGCGCGAGTCCTTATCCCCCTTCTGTCGCGCTGTGTTTCCCGATCCACCGAAGGGGGTGGGCTATTAGGGGAATGCGATGACTGAAATCTTGATCAAAAACGCTGATTTTCTGGTAACGATGAACGCGGCACGTGCAGAGCTTGTGGGGGCCGATCTTTTGATCCGTGACGGGGTCATCGCTGCGGTGGGGCAGGGTTTAAACAGTGCGGGTCGCATTGTGAATGCAGCGGGTTGCCTTGTGACGCCCGGCCTCGTGAACACGCATCACCATCTTTATCAAACGCTAACGCGCGCAGTGCCGGGCGGTCAGGATGCGCTGTTATTCGGCTGGCTCAAAACGCTTTATCCGATCTGGGCGCGGTTTGGCCCCGACGAGATATTCACTTCCGCCCAAGTGGGCTTGGCAGAGCTGGCGCTGACGGGTTGCACCATGACCTCTGATCACCTTTATATGTTTCCCAACGGGGCGCGGCTGGATGACACGATTGCCGCCGCCGCCGAGGTTGGCCTGCGCTTTCATCCGACACGCGGTGCGATGAGCATTGGCGAAAGTGCGGGTGGCCTGCCGCCAGATGCGTTGGTCGAGCGAGAGGCCGATATCCTAAAGGATTCGATCCGGGTTGTGGACGCCTTTCATGATGCAAGTGAAGGGGCGATGGTGCGGGTCGGTCTGGCACCGTGTTCGCCCTTTTCCGTCTCGCGCGATTTGATGCGGGACGCGGCCCTCTTGGCGCGGGACAAGGGCGTGATGCTGCACACACATCTGGCCGAGAATGACGAAGATATCGCCTATAGCTTGGCAAAATTTGGCTGCAGGCCGGGGCAATATGCCGACGATCTGGGCTGGACCGGGGCCGATGTCTGGCATGCCCATTGCGTGAAGTTGGACGGGCAAGAGATTGATCTTTTTGCGAGATCGGGCACGGGGGTTGCGCATTGCCCCTGTTCGAACTGCCGTCTTGGGTCTGGTATCGCACCGGTGCGCGCGATGCGCGACGCAGGCGTGAAAGTGGGGCTTGGCGTCGACGGATCGGCCAGCAATGACAGTGGCAATCTGGTGGCCGAAGCCCGACAAGCGCTTTTGTTGCAACGGGTAAGTCGCGGGGCTGACGCGATGAGCGCGCGTGAGATGCTAGAGATTGCGACCTTGGGGGGCGCACAGGTTCTAGGGCGCTCTGATTGCGGGTCGTTGGAGGTGGGCAAGCGCGCCGATATTGCGATCTGGGATATTTCGGGGGTGGAAGCTGCGGGGTCATGGGACCCGGTCGCCCTGCTTTTGGCGGGGCCAATGAAGGTGCGTGACCTTTTTGTCGAGGGACGTCAATTGGTTAGCCATGGGCAAATGCTGACCATCGATTTGCCCTTGGTGGTGGAACGGCAAAACCGGCTTGCGCGCGCCTTGATGGAATAGGGCTTGCGCGGCGGGCGGGGTTTGGGCAGGAAGTGAGGGCATCGCCCCGAGGAGCAAACTATGACCCATGATTTCAAAGCACAACGCGCGGAAACCTTTGAAACTTTTGTCGAAATCGGCAAAATCGAGGATCTGCCCAAGCGGGCCGTGGTTAATTTTCTGTTTCTCGCTGACGAGGTGGACGCGCCTTTTGCGGCTTGCCAAAAGGCTTTGAAGGCCAAGGGCTTTGCCACTCATCAAGACGATGACGGCGAAACGTTGGAAGCACGGATCGGGCCGATCGATATCAATGCCGATGCGATTTGGGCGCAAGAAGAAGCCGCGACCGTGATTGCCCTGAAATTTGGCTTTGAACCCGATGGCTGGGAACTGGTCGAGTAATCGCGGCGAAACTGCAATCTGATTGACACATCTTTCCCAAATGCCCAGCCTGCCAACCATATCGGTTTTTTGAGGGGGCGCGGGCCAATGGATCATCAGCAAGAAGAAACCCTTGACCCGCAAGATTGGGAAGCGCACCGCGCTGTGGCGCACCGCATGGTCGATGACGCGATTGCCCATATTGCGGGGTGCGCGAAAGGCCAGTCTGGCAAGAAATGCCGCAATCGGTGCGCAACAGCTATCTGACTTCTGCGCCGATGGGACCGATGCCCTTGGGGGCGGTGTATGGCGAGTTGAAAGAAAACCTGATCCCTTATCCGATGGGCAATATCCACCCCCGGTTTTGGGGATGGTATATGGGGGCGAGCAATTTCACCGGCGCGCTGGGGGATTTTCTGGCAGCGGTTGATGGCTCTAATCTTGGTGGCGGCAACACTGCGTCTGTGGCATTGGACCAGCAGGTCGTGGCTTGGCTTAAAGAGATGATGGGGTTTCCGCAAAGTGCCAGCGGCACGCTGACCAGCGGTGGTTCGATGGCGAATATGGTAGGGCTGACGGTCGCGCGCAACGCGCTTGCGGGCGTTGATGTACGGTCCGAAGGTATCACGGCGCTGCCACAGCCTTTGCGATTTTACGCCTCGGATCAGGCGCATAGCTGTCACCAAAAGGCGATGGAAGTTTTGGGGCTTGGCAGTCGGTCTTTGCGGTTGGTTGCATCAGATGCTGCGTTCCAAATGGATGTCGCGGCCTTGGAAGC
>JBLIGH010000367.1:0-3172 GCA_047636855.1 Pseudorhodobacter sp. | reverse complement strand
AATCGGTACTGCGCAGCCATCGGGCGTGCCCGGTTTGGCCAGCATCACCGCTGATTATAATGGCGCAAAGTTTGCCTTTGCGACGGAAGCAAACCGTGACACGTTCCTTGCTGACCCGGCTGGCTTTGCACCACTATATGATGGGCATTGCGCTTACGGCGTCTCCAAAGGCGGCAAGGTTCCTGGCAACCCGAACCTGTGGCGCATCGTCGACGGCAAGCTGTATCTTAACATCACCAAGGCCGTTGTTGGCTTCTGGGAAGAAGACGTCCCGGGCAACATCACCGTCGCTCAGTCGAATTGGGGCGGCCTAGAGCCAGCAGCGGCCTCTACTGCTGTCATTCCAAACTTTTCTTCGTCGGCACCGGTTGTGAACTGAATTGTTGCAATCGCAACGCCCTTAAAACGATGATCCCTGTTTGGGGTTATGGCCGACGACAATCTTGTCGTCGGCTTCTTTTTTTGCGGTAAGCAATCGGGTTGCTTCGGGTGCGGGTTACCGGTTGTTCAAAATGACCGTTTTACGATGTCAGTGCCCCAAACCGGCGGATTTCAGAAATGCCACCGAAGCCGGGATACCTGCCTTGTCGCGCAGCCCCAATATCAGGCGAGGTGTTACCTCAAGCGCCCCAGCGGATCGTACCCTCGCCTGACCTGATCCGCCAGCGGTTGCCAATCACCGTTCAAAACGTCAGCCGCGTGAAAGGTTTGCAGCTCTGGGTCGCGCTGTTCTTCGCGCAACCAATCTGCATAGCCCGCAAGCTCGTGCACGCCCAGTGCTGCCCCATTTAGAAGTGTCATCCGATTTTCCCCCTGCTAATTGGCGACTCGTTTCAGGGGCATGGCTACAGCTGTTGGGTGACATCATCGTAACATTAACGGGGGCGTGCGCTGCCAAAGCGCAACCCGTTGCAGCCCGAAAGATCATGGGTATCAGACAAATAAAGCAGCGGTTTCAAGCGTGCCGGTACAAGGTGATCCAACTGATAGGGGTGAAAGGGCTAGCGGCCAGACGACACCGCGTCTGCACTGATCAAATCAGCGGCCTTTTCCGCGATCATGATTGTGGCGGCATTGGTGTTGCCAGAGATCAGGGTCGGCATGATCGAGGCATCGGCGACCCGCAGCCCCGCAAGCCCGTGAACCTTCAACGAAGCATCCACAACGGCATTTGGGCCCTGACCCATCTGGCATGTCCCCACAGGGTGATAAAGACTAGAGGCGGCCTGGCGCGCATAGTGCAGCAGCTCTGCATCGTTGATCGCGTCTGCGCCGGGGCGTTCCTCGGTTCCGCGCAAGGTGTCGAAGGCGGTCGAGTCCGCGATGCGGCGCCCCAATTTGAGGCCCGCAACAAGCACGCGGCCATCCGCCTCTTCCGAAAGGTAATTGGCATTGATGGCGGGGGGCGCAATTGGGTCGCTTGATCGGATCAGCACATCGCCCCGGCTGCGCGGCCGCAATTGGCAGGCATTAAACGAAAAGCCCGAGAAGCGATCGATGACGCCGGGTCGGGCCATGCTGAGCGGCATGAAATGAAATTGCAGATCGGGGCGGGTTAGATTGCTTTGGGATTTAGCGAAAGCGCCTGCGGGGGCGGGCCCACCGGCCAACGGGCCGCTGCGCGCCACGAGGTATCGAATCCCCATTCGGGCTTTTCGCCACAGGCTGTTCAGATCGTCGTTCAAACTGATCGGTTGCAGGCAGCGATAGACCAGCTGTGCTTGCAAATGGTCCTGCAAATTTCGCCCAACCCCACTTAGCGGTGCGGTCACCGCGATCCCGACAGATCGCAGATGTGCAGGATCGCCAATGCCCGATAATTGCAGGATTTGGGGCTAGTTCACCGCACCCGCAGCGAAGACCACTTCAGCATTGACCTTGATACGATGATCCCTGCCATTTTGGCGATATTGCACGGCGACGGCGCGGGTGCCTTCAATCACGATCCGGGTGACGGTCGCTGCGCAGCGCAGGCTCAGGTTTGATCGCTGAAGGGCTTGCCCTAGGAATGCCGCCAATGTGTCGGCGCGCAGCCCGTTCTTGACCGTGATCTGATAATACCTCGCCCCGAACTGATCCGCGCCGTTGTAGTCGGGGTTTCTGGGGATGCCCGTCTTGACCGCGGCGGCCAAAAACGCCTCGCATAGCGGATGAGTGTCGGGATAGGCCGCAACGGTCAGCGGGCCAGTGGCCCCGTGGCTTGGCGTGTTCAGCACTGTATTGCGCTCGCTTTTGCGGCAATAGGGCAGCACATCATCGTACCCCCAGCCGGTATTGGCTTGTCGCGCCCATTCGTCAAAATCGTTTGGTTGTCCGCGGACATAGACCATTCCGTTGATGGCCCCGGTTCCGCCCAAAAGCTTGCCGCGTGGCCAGTGGATTGCGAGGCCCGCCAGATTTGCCTCTGGCTCGGTTGCATAGCCCCAGCCGATCTTTGGGTCGAACACCGTTTTGAAATAGCCCGCGGGGATTTTGGTCCAAAGGCTGCTTGATCGTGGCCCGGCCTCGAGCAGCAAAACCGAATGGTGGGGGTTTTCACTTAATCGGGCGGCAAGCACACAGCCAGCCGTGCCGCCGCCGATGACGATGAAATCGAACGCCTCGGTCATTTTGCAGCGCGCAAGGTCTGATGCGCATCCATTATCACAGCCTCATTTCTACAAAGCATAGGTCAAGGCTCCACCAAGTCCAGGCGTGCAAAAGCCTCGGGTGGGGCATCATGGTTTTTCATTGCTTGCGCCAGACGCAGGCTGAATTCCTGATGCAAATCTTGGTCATCCAAAGGGTTTTGTTGTAACGGATCCAGGGTGATGTCAAACAGTGAGATCGGCGTGTTCACCATGCGGGAAAGCCCGTGGGTTTTGCTCCATGGCGAGTCCTTGACGACGGGAATACGCATCACCGGATAGCCATTTACAAAGGAACAATCCTTTACCATTTCCGCCCCGCTTAATTCGGCCAGCGAAAACGAGCCCATCAGGTGGCTTGGCATCAATGTGTATTGATAAAGCGTTTGGTTTTCCATATCGGCAGAGTAGCGGAAGTAGACATATGTCCCATCCGTCATATTGATTGATCCACCAAAATATCCAAAAAAAACAACGTCGTGAAGTGTCGCGTTTTGATCCGTCAGGGCCGGCATGATCGACTTTGCGCGCACTGAAGCGGGGGG
>JBLIGH010000366.1:0-3181 GCA_047636855.1 Pseudorhodobacter sp. | reverse complement strand
TTCTTGCGGCTCATGGCGGCGGCTTCGGACGCGATCCGGGGAATTTCGGAACTGTGGATGCCGATATCCGCCCGTTCCCGGTCGGTCATTTCCGAAAGCTCGCGCCATGTCCGGTCGTAGACGGCCCTTACAGCCATTACGTTCAACGACACATTGCCCTATCTTGATAGCAACAACTGATTAACAATTTGAAAGGCAAAACGATGATCAAAGACATCAAAGGTCTGCACCATGTCACGTCGATGGCGGGTGATGCAGCAGAAAACAACGCCTTCTTTACCAAAACCCTTGGCCTGCGTCGGGTCAAAAAGACGGTCAACTTTGACTCACCCGATGTTTACCACCTGTATTATGGCGACGAGGTCGGCACGCCCGGTTCCGTCATGACCTACTTTCCCTTCGACCAGATGCCCAAAGGGCGTCGCGGTGCAGGCGAGGTCGGCACGACCGAATTTGCCGTGCCAAAAGGTGCGCTGTCGTTCTGGAAAGAGCGGCTTGGCAATTACGGCGTAGCGGGCCTGCGCGAGGTGCGCTTTCTGGGCGAGGAACGGTTGCAATTCGATGGCCCCGACGGCGATGGCTTTGCCCTGGTGGAAAGCGCTGTGCGGGGGCGCACGCCTTGGACCGGCACCGATGTTCCGCAAGATGCGGGGATATTGGGCTTTCATGGCGCGCGCTTCACGTTGCGGGATGCAGCGGCCACTGGTGAATTGCTGACCTACATGGGCTATCAAAAGGATGAGACCGAGGGGAACATAACCCGTTACCGCATTGAGGGCGGCAATGCGGCGGACACCATCGACCTTGAGGAGGCGTCGGGTGCCAAACCCGCCAGTCAAGGTTCAGGTTCGGTTCATCATATCGCCTTTGCGGTGGAAAACCGCGCCAAGCAATTAGAGGTGCGCAAGGCGCTGATCGACACCGGCTATCAGGTGACGCCCGTGATCGACCGCGACTATTTCTGGGCGATCTATTTCCGCACCCCAGGCGGCATTCTGTTCGAAGTTGCTACCAATGAGCCAGGCTTTGACCGCGACGAAGACACCGCGCAACTGGGTCAGGCCCTGAAGCTGCCCACCCGACACGAGCAGCACCGCGCCGAGATTGAACGCCTGTTGCCCCCGCTTGCACCTTAAAGGAGACTCCAATGTCGAAAGACAGCTATCACGCGTTGACCCTGGCCCCCAAAGCGGGCGCGCCGCTGATCTTTGCCTTTCACGGCACCGGCGGCGACGAGCATCAGTTCTTTGATCTGGCGCAACAGCTTTCTCCGGGGGCAGGCGTTGTCTCGCCACGCGGTAATGTGTCCGAACGCGGCGCGGCGCGGTTCTTTCGCCGCACCGGCGAGGGCGTTTATGATATGGACGATCTGGCCCGCCACACAGAGACGATGGCGGCATTTGTAGCCTTGCACAAAGCTCAACACCCTGATTCGCCGGTCTATGGCTTTGGCTATTCGAACGGGGCAAATATCCTTGCCTCTGTCGCAATGGCACATCCCGATCTGTTTGCGCGGATCGGATTGTTGCATCCGCTGATCCCTTGGGAACCGGCGGCGAACCCTGCGCTTTCTGGTAAGCGGGTCCTGATTACCGCCGGAAAACGCGATCCGATTTGTCCGTGGCCCCTAAGCCAGCGTTTGATCGATTGGTTTGCAGCACAGGGTGCCGAGGTGTCTACCCATATCCACGACGGCGGCCACGATCTGCGACAGCCAGAGGTGTCGGCCCTGCAAACACTGTTAAACGCAGCATAATCGGGCGCGAAACCACCCTTTGAACTTAAGGAGGCTTACCATGATCACCATCCATCAAAAGGCCATCCGCGGGCATACCCAAGCTGGGTGGCTTGACAGCTACCACACGTTTTCCTTTGGCACGTTCAATGACCCCAATCGCATGGGGTTTGGCAATCTGCGCGTGTTGAATGATGACACGATCATTCCCGGCGCAGGCTTTGCGCCGCATGGGCATGAAAGCATGGATATTTTGACCTATGTCACCAAAGGCCAATTGCGGCATGAGGATGATCAGAGCAACGTCTCGCTTTTTTCGGCTGGCGACGGCGAGGTAGGTCAGCTCAGCGACGCGCTCCTGAGCGCTCTGGCTAAGTAATTGCTGACATTTTGGAAAACTGGGAACGATATGACTGCGAGGTTCGTGATAGCTTAGGCTTGGTTCGCCGCGCTTGAATGCTTAAGTCCTGTTCAACGGAGAGCATTATGCAACATTACTCACTTCTCGATCTGTCGCCCATCCCCGAGGGCAAAACTGCGGCCGACGCGCTCGCGAACACTGTTGTGCTGGCAAAGGCTGCAGAGCGCCTTGGCTATCACCGCTATTGGTTGGCCGAGCATCACAATATGCCAGGCATCGCAAGTGCGGCGACGGCCATCGTCATCGGCCATGTGGCGGCAGCGACCAAGTCGATACGCGTTGGTGCCGGTGGCATCATGCTGCCGAACCATGCGCCACTGGTCATCGCGGAACAGTTCGGCACCCTTGCCACGCTGTATCCCGAGCGGATTGATCTGGGCTTGGGCCGGGCGCCGGGCACCGACATGGCTACTGCACGGGCGCTGCGCCGCCACATGGTGCCGGACGACAGTTTTCCGCAAGATGTGTTGGAGCTGATCGGTTATTTCGATGATGTGCCGAACGACACCCAGGTGCGTGCCATTCCTGGTTCCGGCACGCATGTGCCAGTCTGGATTTTGGGCTCGAGTCTTTATGGTGCGCAACTCGCGGCCTATCTGGGTCTGCCCTATGCTTTTGCCTCGCATTTTGCGCCCGCGATGCTGGAAGAGGCGCTGGAGGTCTATCGCCGCACCTTTCGGCCCTCGGCGTGGTTGACCCAGCCCTATGTGATGATTGCCGCTGGGGTGTGTGCTGCCGATAAAGATGCCGAGGCGGTATTCTTGCGCTCGTCTCAACTTCTTGCTTTTGCCCGTATGCGAACAGGAAAACCGGGCAAACTTCCGTTTCCGACGCATGACCTTGATCTCGAGATACCCGCAACCGTATTGGCACAGGTCAATCAGGCGCTCTCGTTGTCTGCCACCGGTTCGGCGGCCACCATCGAGGAAAGGCTACGCGCCATCATCGATACGCATAGACCAGATGAACTGCTGGTGACGGGAATGATCCACGATGCCACCGCGCGGATCAGGTCCTTCGAGATC
>JBLIGH010000365.1:0-3186 GCA_047636855.1 Pseudorhodobacter sp. | reverse complement strand
CCTTGAGCAGTTTTTGCAAATCACCCTCTGCACCACCTGCTAAGACTTTGGCCACAAATGTACCGCCCTCTTCCAGCACATCGAAGGCAAAATAGGCAGCTGCCTCGCAGAGAGTGATAATCCGGATGTGGTCGGTTTGTTTGTGACCAGAGGCAGAAGCCGCCATGTCCGACATCACCACATTGGCCTTACCGCCCAGCCATTCCCGCACTTTCAAGTCTGCATCGTCTTCTAGAAAATCAAGTTGATGGATTTCAGCACCCGGAATCGGATCAACCTCTTGCAGGTCGACGCCCAGCACATAGCCTTGCGCCTTGCTGGTGCGTTCGCCCAAAGTATTCGCCCGCTTGACTGCAACTTGTAGCCAACCACCCGGGGCGCAGCCCAGATCCACAATCCGCGCGCCCGGTTTAAGAAAACGGTATTTATCGTCCAATTCCAATATCTTATAAGCCGCCCTGCCCCGATATCCGTCCGCCTGCGCGCGCTTCACGTAGGGATCGTTCAACTGCCGCTGCAACCAATTGGTCGAGCTGAGCTTGCGTCCCCGCGCGGTTTTTACTTTGACAGTTAGATCTCGTTGTCCGCGACCAGAGGTGTTTTTGGTTGGTTTTTTGCCCATAACAGCGCTCTATCCCTAAAACGGGGTGTCTTCCAAGACCCCATCCGCCGACATTTGCGCATAAAGCAACCCTTCGCGCAGGCCACGGTCCGCCACAGACAACCGATCTGTCGGCCAAAGCCGCATCAATGCCTGCAAAATCGCCGATCCAGACATGATCAGCGCCTGCCTGTCCTTGCCAATTCTTGGGTCAGCACGACGGCCCGCCGGACCCAAAGACAGGTAATCGCGGATGACGGTGTCGATTTGATCAGAGGTCATCCGCAACCCATCCACCTTGGTACGGTCGTACCGTTTCAAGCCAAGATGGCTGGCCGCAACGGTTGTCACGGTGCCACTGGTGCCAATAATCTGGAACCCGTCACGCGCTTGCGCAGCCGCGTAGGGCGAAAATTCTTCAAGGTTTTCCTCGAAAAACCAGCTCATCAACGCGAAACGCGCCGCATCGTCTTCAACATCAGCAAACTGGTCGCGCAAGGTGGCCACGCCCAAAGGCACAGAAATCCAATCCACGACCTTTGCTGCCGCAAACGG
This sequence comes from Pseudorhodobacter sp., assembly GCA_047636855.1. Classification (GTDB taxonomy): domain Bacteria; phylum Pseudomonadota; class Alphaproteobacteria; order Rhodobacterales; family Rhodobacteraceae; genus Pseudorhodobacter. The sequence continues at coordinate 2,030 of JBLIGH010000365.1, read as the reverse complement.
CCCCGGATCAGATTTAAAACCAGCGTGTAACCGCATGATTGCACGTGGTCTTTCGCGCTTGGGGACATGGGTCAGATCAATCCAAACCAGCTCGGTCGAGCCGCCGCCGATATCAACAACCAACAATTGTTCGGTGTTCATGCTGACCAATGGTGCACATGAAATAACGGCCAAACGGGCTTCTTCTTCTGGTTTGATGATTTCAAGATCAAGGCCGGTTTCACGGCGTACCTGATTGATGAAATTGTCTCCGTTCAGCGCGCGACGGCAGGCTTCTGTCGCAACAAGGCGCATCCGTTGGACGCCGTGACGCTTGAGCTTTTCACGGCAAATTCGCATGGCCGAAATTGTGCGGTTCATCGATGCGCGCGACAACCGCCCGGTGCTTTCCAAGCCATGGCCCAGTTGCACGGATTTCGAAAAACTATCGACCACATGAAACTGGCTGCCCTTGGGTTGGGCAATCAGCATGCGGCAGCTATTTGTACCCAAATCCAAAGCGGCATAAAGCTGCGCCGGATCAGGCGATGTTGGCGCGAGGGTCTCGACCGCTTTGGGGAACACGCCCGCACCGTTGGGACGCTTGGGCGCCATAATTACGCCCTCCAATTTCAAGTTATCCCCAAGCTATGCCGCGATCTGGCTTTACACAAGTCTTGTGATTGGTTTGCCCTGTCAGTTGCATAATAGAGTTGAGGATTTTGCGACTTCGTCAGACTGGCCTGCGGCCTCCGCTTTGGGTTAGGACCAAGGCACGGTCGCTCGATGCGTCTGGCATGTCGAAAACCGACATCGGGTGGCGCGGGCGAATGGTAGAACCAACGCAAGACAAACTAGGGAGAATCAAATGGCTGACGTGACTGTCGTTTATTGGCGCGATATGCCGGCGCAGGTTATTGTGGGCCGTGGCCGTCGCGGCACCAAGCTGCCTTTGCCAGAGCGCTTCGAGCAGGCGATTGACCGCGCTGCAATGAAGTCAGGTGCTGCTGAGTCGGATGACTATATGGCAGGTTTTCGCAAAGCCAATCCCGTCCCTGTGGATGGCACCGACCAAGAGGCCGCCGAGGCAATGGTTGCCAAGATCAACACTGAATATGACCTTGAACGTATCAAAGCTCTTATCGCCAAAGATGGCTGGGCCTGACGCCCTTTCCCACATCCCCTAACCCGGAGCCCGCCTATGTCCTTGCTTTCATTCGGCAGATCAAAAAAGCCCGCTGAGCCAACCGCGAATCCGCTGGTTGAGGCGTTCCTTAAGGATTATTCGATCGAAATCATGCCACGCACGGCTGAAAAGGTCGAGGACTTCACGGCGTTGCTTCCCACTGGCACTCGCGTCTACATCGCTCATATCGAAGGCACCCCGATCGAAGATATGGTCGTGACCGCCAAGCGTTTGTCGGCAGATGGTTATAACGTCATGCCGCACTTTCCCGCGCGGATCATCAAAGACAAGGCAACGCTCGCTGACTGGATTTCTCGCTATCAAAGCGAAGCAGGCGTCGATCAGGCGCTGCTTTTGGCCGGTGGTGTCATGCAACCGCATGGCGATTTTCATTCGTCGATGCAGTTGCTCGAAAGCGGCTTGTTTGGCAAAGCCGGGTTCAAGCATTTGCATGTCGCTGGCCACCCGGAAGGCAACCGTGACATTGATAAAGATGGCACCAATACGCTGGTTATGGACGCGTTGCGCTGGAAACAAACCTTTGCGGATACCTCTGATGCAAGCATGGCGCTGGCCACGCAATTTGCGTTCGAGGCAGGTCCTATTATTATGTGGGCCGATGCAATCAAAGAGGTTGGCATCTCGATCCCCATTCACATCGGGATCGCAGGTCCGGCTAAGCTACAAACCCTGATCAAATTCGCGATCGCCTGCGGTGTTGGGCCGTCGCTGAAAGTGCTGCAAAAGCGCGCCAAAGACGTGACCAAACTGTTGTTGCCGTTTGAGCCAACAGCAGTTCTGACGGAACTGGCCGCGCACAAGGCAGCAAACCCCGACTTCAACATCACACACGTTCATTTTTTCC
>JBLIGH010000364.1:0-3220 GCA_047636855.1 Pseudorhodobacter sp. | reverse complement strand
GCAACGGCCCTGATCGGTTATGCCGAGGGTCAGGTTGACCAGCTGACACAGCGCCTGCGCGAAGATCAGATGAAGGGGGCCCGCGACGCTTTTGTCGAGGCAGAGCAAAAGATGCTCGTGTCGCAGCGCAATGTGGTCGAGCTGCAAGAGCGTTACAAAGTTCTGTCCTCCGAAGTCGAAGTGACATTGATCACCTCGCAAATCGGCCAGATGGAAAGCCTGCTAAGCGCGGACCGGTTGTCACTGCAACAGATGCTTTCCAATTCGCAACCCAATGCGGCCCGGGTGGAACCGCTGGAACGCCGGATCACTGCTTTGGAAGGCGAAATAAGCGCGCTGCGATCCCGTCTGACCGAAAATGGTGATACCGGGGAATCGCTGGCGCAGGTGCAAAGTGGCTTGCTGGTCGCACAGGCTGACGTCCAGACCCGGCAGCTTATTCTGGCACAGTCCATTCAATCGATGGAGGGTGCACGGACCGAGGCCAACCGCCAGACACGCTACCTTTCACTTTCGGTCAGTCCTATTCAACCCGACGAGGCCGCCTACCCGCGCGCGTTTGAGAGCACCTTGGTGGCAATGCTAATCTTTTGCGGCGTCTATCTGATGATCTCGATGACCGCGGCCATTTTGCGCGAACAAGTCACCGCATAACCCATCACGCCTGGCCCCGATCAGGGCCGGGCGTTTGGGACAAAGTGAGTTGCCACGCTGATTTTGCTGCAGATGCATCCTTTGCCATTAAAGGCCAACCATCGACAGACATTGGCTTTTGCTATGCGCGTTATGCAACCCTGCTTCCCGCATACGTCTGTTGTGCTGCAGCGCAGAAAGACACATATTCAAGCCACGGGGAGGAAAAACGCTCACCGATAATGAGGTTTCCCATGGCTTATACGACAACAACAACAACCGCTCCAATTCAGATCCGCAGCCTTTTGGCACGCCCGTTCGTGGCCGTATTCAACTTCCTGATCTTGGTTGCTGAAGCGAACCCACGTATGGCAGACATTCGCAAATTGAACGAGACTTCTGATGAAGAGCTTGCAACGCGCGGTTTGACCCGTACCGACGAAATCAACCGCATCTTCCGCGGACGCTTCTACATCTGACTTTTATCAGGTGGCAGGCCGGATAATGCCGGCCCGCCTGCTGAGATAAGCTGTCAGATCGCGACATGGTTAGAATGCCATGCTACTGTGCCAAGGTACGCAACCGCGATCCGAGGGCCAAATGATTGAAATTCCAACCGCGCGCGTGCTTTTGCACGATGCCCCAGAGGCGCCACCAGCCGATAAGGTTGTTTTGCGCCACAGTGACAGAGCAATCCGTTTGCGTCAGCTGGATACGGTTCAGGGGTTGAGCTTCATTGTAGAGTTGCCGCAGCGAACCCAGCTTGATGGTCTTTACGGCTTTCAACTGGAAGATGGCCGGGTGATCCAGATCATCGCCGAGCCTGAAAAATTGCTGGAAATTCGGGGCGATTTAACCCGTTATGTCTGGCACATTGGCTGTCTGCAACAGCAATGCCAGATTGAAAAAGACCGTATCTTGATAATCGATCATCCTGAAATGGAACGGTTGATGCGGGCTTTGGGTGCCGAAATCACGCCCGTAACTGAACCCTTCCTAGCAGAGCCACCCGTAAGATTAGAGCATCAACACGGGGCTACCTGCGGGCCTGAATGCCATCATGAAGCGCGGCGAACGCAAGGCTCTGCGGCAGATGCACCTGCAACCACAAACGGTCCATTTTAGAGTAAAAACATGTGCTTACGGTCGCTTCTTAATTTATCCCGCCTTCTTTTCCCAACGTCCGCTTTGCTCTGACCAATATTGCGCGGGCAAACCAGCGCCTGTCAGCGATTTCCACTGTCCACGCGCCGCAGAGACCGCCTGTTCGTCATTGCCATCAAACAAAATCCAGACACGCTCCAGCGCTTCGGCCTCGGTTGGCTCGACCTGCGCGCCATCCACAAGCATCAGGGCTTGGGCGTCGTTGGCAATCGCCCCCAAACCCAGCAACACAGGCTGATCTGCATCCTGCGCGCCCCCCTCCATCCCGTGCGGCAAGAACGTGTCTTGCGGCCCCAGCCATAGCTGCGCATCCAACCATTCCAGTCGCGCCCGCTCGCGCCCGCGCAGCATAACACGCCAGCCCGCGCCAAGTGCGCGCCCCAGAAGCAGCCCCGCCGTGTTTTCCACTGGCGAGGCCGTCAGGTGATAAAACATCACCATTGCCAAGGGCTTATACCTCGTACTTATCGCGGATCAATCGATCCAGTGCCATTACACCCCAGCCGGTCGCCCCTTTGGGGGCCAAAGTGCTGTCGGCCTTCAAAAGCGCCGTGCCCGCGATATCAAGATGGCACCAAGGCATGTCGGGTTTGACAAATCGTTTCAGGAATTGTGCCGCGGTGATCGAACCGCCGTCACGCCCGCCGACATTCATCATATCGGCAATCCGGCTTTTCAGTTTGGCGTCATAAGCATCCCCCATCGGCATGCGCCAAGCGCCTTCGCCTTCCGCCTTCGCGGCTTTCAGGAAGGCGTTGCAAAGATCATCGCTGTTGCTGAAAACCCCTGTGTTTTCATGGCCCAAAGCGACAATGATCGCGCCGGTTAAGGTCGCGAGATTGATCATACCCGTCGGCTTGAACCGCTCTTGCGCGTACCATAGCACATCCGCCAAAACCAAACGGCCCTCGGCATCGGTGTTGATAACCTCGATCGTGTCGCCCTTCATGGATTTCACAACATCGCCGGGACGCTGCGCCTTGCCGTCAGGCATGTTTTCCACCAGCCCGACAAGCCCGACCACATTGGCCTTGGCCTTGCGCAACGCCAAGGTGCGCATGACGCCAGCCACAACGCCCGCGCCGCCCATATCCATCGTCATATCTTCCATGCCGCCCGCAGGCTTGATGGAAATGCCGCCGGTATCGAACACAACACCTTTGCCAACCAGCGCGAATGGTGCCTCGTCGCCGCCACCATTCCAGCGCATAATCACCAGTTTAGAGGGGGTTTCCGACCCCAAGCCAACGCCCAGCAACGCCCCCATGCCCAATTCGGCCATCTGCGCCTCTTCCAACACCTCGACCTCCAGCCCGATGTTTTGCATCGCGACCAAACGGTTGGCAAATTCTATGGTGGTCAGCACATTGGCAGGCTCGTTCACCAGATCGCGGGTGAAGAAAACGCCCTCGGCCAGCGCTGC
>JBLIGH010000363.1:0-3239 GCA_047636855.1 Pseudorhodobacter sp. | reverse complement strand
ACCGCTTTATAGGCCATGGTGCCATGGTCGATCCGGCTGAAATCATCATCTTGCCACAAGTCCGAATGCGCATCGAACTGGATGACCGAGATCGGCCCAAACTTTTCGGCATAGGCTTTGAGGATTGGGTAGGTGATGTAATGATCGCCCCCCAAAGTAATCGTGCCGGGACCTGCTGCCAGAATTTTACGGATATGGGCCGTCAGCGATTCGGGGAAATCAGCGACCTTGGCATAGTCAAAGGCCAGATCGCCGTAGTCAACAATTGCCATATCTTCCAAAGGGTTGGTGCCCCATCCGAAGGGCGGATCATAGGGCTGCAAAGTGCTGGCCTCGCGGATGGCACGCGGGCCAAAACGGGTGCCCGTGCGGTGCGTAACGGCCTGATCAAACGGCACGCCGGTCACAACCAGATCGACCCCGGACAAGTCTTTGCGATAGGCGCGGCGCAAAAACGATGTCGCCCCCCCAAAGGCATTCTCGAACGAAAGCCCGCGCAATTCTTTGCGGGTAAAGGCGCCGTCGACCTCGTTTTTTGCGTCTTCCAATGCCATGCGTTGCGTCCTTGTCCCCTAAAAGCGTCATTCGAGCCCCGAAGACACCATGATCCGGGTGGCGCACAGAACCGCGCAAGGGCCAGACTGTCAAGACAGCGGCCGCAGCCACACATTGGACCATCCGCGAAACCTATCTGCGCAGCCGAGGTACCGCCGCGATGATGGCCTTATAAATCGGGATCATTCACGCCAAAGGTTGAGCCGTCTCGACAAGTTTGGCAAAGAAGCTGGCCCCAATCGGGGCGGCGTCATCGTTGAAATTATACGCCGGGTGATGCAGCCCCGCGCCGCTGCCAATCCCCAATAGCAAATAGGCGCCGGGTCGGGCTTGCAGCATATAGCTGAAATCTTCGGACCACATCTCAACCTTCGCGTCCAATTGCACGGCCTGCGGCCCCGAGATTTGCGCAGCAACTTGAGCTGCGAACATCGCCTGTTCGGTGTGATTGACCGTCGCGGGGTAACCCCATTCATAGTCTATCGCCACTGTCACGCCAAAGGCCGCCGCCTGACCTTCCACAATCTCATAAATCCGACGCTTCATCATCTGGCGCAGCTCTGGATCAAAGCAACGGATCGTCGCACCAAACCACCCCTGATCCGGGACGATATTGCTGGCGGTCCCCACATGGATCTCGGTGACCGAAATGACCGCCTGATGCAGCGCAAAAACATTGCGGCTCAGGATCGTCTGCAGCGCTTGCACCATGCTGACAATTGCCACAACCGGATCGATGCAATCATGCGGCATCGCACCATGCCCGCCCTTGCCTGTGACCCGCACAGCCAATGTATCAGCCGAGGCCGTGATGTCCCCGCGCGTGGTGTGGAAATGACCCAGCGCAAGCCCCGGCATATTGTGCAGCGCATAAATTTGCCCGATGCCAAACCGCTCCATGATGCCGTCTTGAACCATGACCTGCGCCCCGGCGCCTGCTTCTTCGGCCGGTTGAAATATCATGGCAACTTTGCCTTTGAAGCGTCTGGTTTCGCACAGATATTTCGCAGCCCCCAGCATCATGGTGACATGCCCGTCATGGCCGCAAGCATGCATTTTCCCCACGCGGGTCGAGGCGTATTCAACACCCGTTACCTCGGTAATTGGCAACGCATCCATATCGGCGCGCAGACCCATCACCGGCCCCTCGCCCTGACCATTGATAATCGCCACTATCCCACTGGTGGCTATTGCCTCATGCACCTCATCCACGCCGAATTCCCGCAAACGGTCCGCGATGAAGGCTGCCGTCTCGTGGCATTCAAAGCCAAGTTCGGGATGGCGGTGCAGGTGCTGCCGCCAGCCTGTCATCAGTTCTGCATAACCGGCAATGGCATTGAGGACGGGCATGGTTTACTCCTGTAACTCAGTCGCGTGATCCTTCTTTAGAACCTCAAAACGAAAGCCGCCGCAATGCCCAAGCCCCCTCTTTCGCCCGCAGACCGCGATGCGCTGATTTTTGATGCAGACGGCGGATTGCCGCGTCTGCTTGCGATCATGGCCCGGCTTCGCGATCCCGACACCGGGTGCCCTTGGGATATCGAGCAAGATTTCGCCTCTATCGCGCCCTATACCATCGAGGAAGCCTATGAGGTGGCCGATGCGATCGAACGGCAAGATTGGCGCGAGCTGGAAGGCGAATTGGGCGATCTGTTGCTGCAAACGGTGTATCACACGCAGATCGGGCAAGAGGCCGGGTTGTTCAGCTTCGACAGCGTGACCCGCGCAATCGCTGACAAAATGGTGGCGCGGCATCCGCATGTTTTCGGGGCCGAGTCGCGCGACAAATCGGCCGAGCAACAGACCGCGGACTGGGAGCGGATCAAAGCGGCGGAGCGCGCCGGAAAGGCCGATGCCCGGGTCCTTGACGGCGTGGCCCTTGGCCTGCCCGCCTTGATGCGTGCGGTGAAGCTGCAAAAACGTGCCGCGCGCGTCGGGTTTGACTGGCCCTCTACCGACCAGGTTCTGGACAAGATTAACGAGGAAACCCGCGAATTGATCGAAGCGCGCGACAGCCTGACGCAAGCGGAAGTGGTCGAAGAATTTGGTGATTTGCTGTTCGTGATGGCCAATCTTGCCCGGCATCTGGATGTGGACCCCGAAGCCGCCTTGCGCAGTGCCAACCAGAAATTCACCCGCCGCTTTCGCCGAATCGAAGATCTGCTGGCCGCAAGCGGTAAAACCCCTGTGCAAAGTGATCTGGCTGAAATGGACGCGCTTTGGGATCAGGCGAAAGCCGAGGATAAAGCGGCAAAAGCAAGCAAAGCTTAAGTGCCATCTTGGCTGGGGTGGTTTGCGAGGCGATATTTGGCGCAAATTTCCCGAGTGTATCTGTCAGGTATTGACCTGAGTAAAAGAGTCAGGTTTAAGCATCTCATGAATTCCGACAAAAGAGGTCAACTATGTACGCTCGTCTTTCCTGCCTTGCCGCTGCTTTGGCCAGCACCGCCCTGCCGGCACTTGCCGAAGAGGTGAATATCTATTCGCACCGTCAACCCGAATTGATCCAACCCCTGATTGATGCCTTTACGGCTGAAACCGGGATCGACGTCAATATTGCCTTTGTTGACAAAGGCTTGACCGAACGGCTGGTTGCAGAAGGCGACCGTAGCCCTGCTGATCTTGTGATGACGGTCGATATTGCCCGGCTCAACCAGATCGTCGAGGCGGGGGTAACCCAAGCC
>JBLIGH010000362.1:0-3255 GCA_047636855.1 Pseudorhodobacter sp. | reverse complement strand
AGCACGGCGTACGGCCGCGGCGCTTCAGCCCATCCTTAGCGACAGTCTGGAAGATCACCGCGCCCTTTCTGCGGGGACGCACGCTGCCGCGCGGGTCCATGAGACGGATTTTGTGTTCCTTTATAAGGACCGCAAAGCTTACGAAAAGGATGGTTTTGGCTGGTCACTGCGCCGCGATCTTGGCTATTCTTGGGATGAGATGCCCGACGCGGATCGCCAAAACTATGACCCCATTTTCAACCTGGAATTGGGCTTTGGCATCCGCCTGCCCAACCACGGGCGGATCGATGACCCGAACGCCTATATTACCGATTTGACGGCATATTTTGTCAGCTCGGGCGGGCGATTGATCCTTGGCGAGGTGGAGGATCTGATCCGCGAGGGCGGCAAAGCCACCGGCGTGCGGGTCAAGGGCCAGACAATTGCCGCCGATGCCATCGCCATTACCGCAGGGGCTTGGTCACCCTTGCTGACCCGCAAATTGGGGCTGCGCATCCCATTGGAAGCCGAAAGCGGTTTTCATCTGGAATTTTGGGGTGCAACCAAAATGCCGCGCGCCCCCACGATGATCGCCGGCGGCAAGTTCATCGCCACCCCGATGGAGGGTCGCCTTCGCGTCGCGGGTTTCGTGGGTTTTGGCGGGCTGGATTACGAGCCGACAAAAGCCCCCTTCGACCTTTTGCGCAAAAAGGCGCTGGCCGCCATTCCGGGGCTAAGCTGGAAGACAGAGACACAATGGGTCGGCCATCGCCCCGCCACAACCGATTCCGTGCCGCTGATAGGGGCTGTTCCCGGCGTTTCCGGCGCGTACCTTGCCTGTGGTCACCAGCATGTCGGGCTGACCGGCGGGCCCAAAACCGGGCGGCTGTTGGCGCAAATTATCACCGGCACCACACCCAATATCGACATGACCCCCTATGCCCCAAACCGGTTTTTATAGAGGGGCCGGCATGAGATGGATTTAACCCTCACGCAAACCGAGCACGCGCTTTTGAATGGCGCGGGATCGGGGGCGCAGAAAATGGCGATGGAGGTGCTTGCCGCGTTTTCCCAAGCCATCGGCGCGCGTGCTTTAATCGAAATTTCGGGCGCGCATGTGGATGGTTGCCTTTATCATGGCCAATCGACACAGGATTTTGTCGATGCTTTGCTGCAAGGTGGCGGCCGCGTTGCGGTCCCTACAACCTTGAATGTTGGGTCGATGGATCTGATCCATCCCGAAATCATGACGCTGCCAAGGGCCGAACAGTCTGCCGGGGCCCGCCTGATGCATTCGCATCAAGAGCTGGGCTGCATTCCCACCTTCACTTGCGCGCCCTATCAAACCATCTTCCGCCCGCGCTTTGGCGATCAGATTGCCTGGGGCGAATCCAATGCGATCGTGTTCGCCAATTCCGTCATTGGCGCGCGGACCAATCGCTATGGCGATTTTATGGATCTGTGCTGCGCCATTGCGGGCCGTGCGCCAGCTTACGGGCTGCATCTGGATGAAAACAGACACGGCGAGATCCACTTCCGCCTGCGCAACTTTCCGACGTCACTTGCGCCGACCGACGCGCTTTATGTAGCCATTGGCCTGATCATCGGTCATGCCAGCGCAGATTGCATTCCCGTGATTGAGGGCCTGCCACCGCCCCTAAACGAGGATCAGCTCAAAGCGCTGGGGGCCGCCGCGGCCTCTGCCGGGGCCGTTGGAATGTTTCACGCCATCGGCATCACACCCGAGGCGGACACCGTCGCGGTGGCCTTCGCAGGCCGCATAGCCTTGCAGGTTATCGACATTTACCCTGCGGATGTGCAGCGCGTACTGGCCCAACTTTCCACCGTGCCCGACGGTACGCCCCTAACGGCCATTTGCCTTGGGACGCCGCATTTTTCACAGCAGGAATGGGACCTTTTGCTGCCCTTGCTGCACCACTACCAACCGCGCGCCACTGTACCTATCTATGTCAACACATCGCGTGAAACGCTGGCGGCGCTGACCGCCGCCGGGCAAATGACCGGAACCGAGGCTTTCGGGCTGATCCCCGTCGTTGATACCTGCACCTATATCACGTCGATTATCGAACGGATGGACGGCGTCGTGATGACCAATTCTGGCAAATGGGCGCATTACGCCCCCGGCAATATTGGTGTCGAGGTCGCCTTTGGCGAATTGAAAGACTGTATCGCCTCGGCGGCGGCAGGTCGGATTGTTCGAGGCGCGCAGTGAAAATCGAGGGCAAAACCCTGGTTGACGGATATGCCGAGGGCAAAGCTTTGGTGCTGTCCGAACCGCTTAGCTTTTGGGGCGGGGTCAATGCTGAAACCGGGCAGATCATCGACCACAGCCACCCAGCTTTGGGCCAAAGCGTCACCGGCCGTATTCTTGTCATGCCTGGCGCGCGCGGCTCGTCGTCTGCATCAGCCGTATTGCTTGAGGCGATCCGTCTGGGCACCGCACCCAACGGTATTGTGCTGGGTCGCGCCGACCCGATCCTGACCGTCGCTGCAATCCTCGCCTTCAAGCTTTACGGTCTGCGTTGCCCGATCATCGTGGCGCGCATCGACCCTATTCAGGATGGTTCATTCGTCTCCATCGGCACAGCCCCGCCATTGTAGGGCAGGCCTCATCTGACAGGTCTTTGGGCGCTACGAAATTCACCAATCACTTGCTTTTCTACCGGCATGCGGAGTATCTTTTGAGGCTAGGTTTGACCCGCGCCTCCCCCCTCCGATGGGAAAGCAAACGACATGTAGGGTTTGGGTTTTTTTGAAACCAACTGTTCGAGCATTCGCATAAGGAGGGATTGTGACCACCGCTCGCGATAGGAGGTTTTCAGATGAAACTATCTGCCCCAATTTACCGGTTGAAACGACAAGCAAAGCAGCTATCCCGTGACAGGGTTATGCGGCTAGGCGAAGCGTTAAACCGGGCCGCAAAGCAAGAGGGTTTCCAAAGCTGGGGCCAGCTTGCCGCCCAGCAAGACGCGAATGGCCCTGCCGGACAGATCCTATCTGGGTTGACCGCAGGGGATCTGGTTTTGCTTGGTGCAAGGCCGGGTCAGGGCAAAACCCTTTTGGGACTGGAACTTGCCCTTGAGGCCGTGAAGGCCGGGCGACCTGCGGCGTTCTATTCCCTTGAGTACACAAAAGCCGACGTGGCGGGCCGTCTTGAGGCTTTGGGTGCGCCGATTAAGGTGGGCGACGCGGGTTTCACGCTCGATACTTCGAACGATATTTGCGCGGATTACATCCTCAAATAGTTAAGATTTG
>JBLIGH010000361.1:0-3277 GCA_047636855.1 Pseudorhodobacter sp. | reverse complement strand
ATCCCTGAAGGTTTGATCGTGGGCGAGGACCCTGACGAGGATGCAAAGCGTTTCCGTCGGACTGAAAAAGGGATCTGTCTGATCACGCAATATATGATTGACCGTTTGGGATAGGCCGATGAAACTACTCTCTGTTGCTTCCGAATGTGCGCCTTTTGTGAAAACCGGTGGATTGGCTGATGTTGTTGGTGCTTTGCCCGCAGCTTTGGCTGGGCATGGGGTGCAAACACGGGTGATGTTGCCGCTTTATCCGGCGCTGAAAGCGGTGGCTGAGGCGGCAATCCCGGTGTTGCACTTCGACGATCTTTTGGGCGGGCCTGCGCGAATTTTATCGGTGAACGCTGCGGGGATTGACCTTTTGCTGCTGGAGGCGGGCCATCTTTATGACCGCCCCGGCAGCATTTACCTTGGGCCTGATGGGCATGATTGGGGCGATAATGCGTCGCGCTACGGCGCGCTTTGCATCGCGGCCGCTCAAGTCGCATTGGGTGCGATTGCCGATTGGCACCCTGATGTGGTGCATGCGCATGATTGGCAAGCGGGGCTGGTGCCTGCCTATTTGCGGCAAGCGGGCAAAGTGACCCCGCCTTGCCTGATCACGGTGCATAATATCGCTTTTCAAGGTCTGTTTGATGCCAGTACCTGCGCGACGCTTGGCCTTTCAGCGCATTTGTTTACGCCAGAAGGGGCGGAATATTTCGGCCGCCTTGGCTTTTTGAAAGCAGGCATCGCTTTGGCCGATAAGGTCACCACGGTCAGCCCAACCTACGCGAAAGAGCTGACTACGCCTGAATTTGGCATGGGCCTAGAGGGGTTATTGCAAGCCCGCCGCGCCGATGTAACCGGTATTTTAAACGGCATTGATCTGGATGTCTGGAACCCGGAAACCGATACCGCTTTGGCCGCGCCCTACTCGGCGAAAAAGCTGACAGGCAAGGCTCTGAACCGCGCCGAGGTGCAGCGCCGTTTTGGCTTGGACGCAAGCGCTGCTGGTCCTCTTTTCTGCGTTATCAGTCGCTTGACCAATCAAAAAGGGCTGGATTTGCTGGTTGCGGCTTTGCCCGTCTTGGTCGGGCAGGGCGCGCAATTGGTGTTGCTTGGCTCGGGCGATAAAGAGATGGAGGCGCAATTTATCGCTGCGGCCCATCGCTATGCAGGCTCGGTTGGGGTTATCATCGGCTATGACGAGGCGCTGTCGCATCTGTTGCAAGGTGGGGCCGATGCCATCCTTGTGCCGTCGCGGTTCGAGCCTTGTGGCCTGACCCAGCTTTACGGGTTGCGCTATGGCACCGTGCCTGTTGTGGCCCGTTCGGGCGGCTTGGCCGACACGGTGATCGATGCAAACCCGGCAGCATTGGCGATGGGTTGTGCGACGGGCATTCAGTTTTCACCGGTAACGGTGCCCGCGTTAGAGCAGGCGATCGAGCGGACATGCCACTTGTACCGCGACACAGCGACCTGGCAAAAACTGATCCGCAATGGCATGAAGCAACCTGTCGGGTGGGATCAATCGAGCGACGCCTATCTGCGACTTTTGCGGGATCTGATGGCGCAAGGTACATCTTGAAATGAAGCAAGTTCTTTTGGCAGGCCGTCCAACCGTTATGGGTGCGCGCTTTGACGGTGATGGCACAAACTTTGCCGTATTCTCAGAGAATGCGACGCAGATTGATCTTTGCATTTTTGCGCCAGATGGCAAACGTGAACTCAGCCGCACGGCGTTTCCGGAATGCACTGGCCCGGTTTGGCATGGCTACGCCCCGGGGCTGAAACCGGGCTGCGTTTACGGGTTTCGCGCGTATGGTGACTATGCACCCGAGCAGGGGCACCGCTTCAACCCAAACAAATTGCTGCTTGATCCCTACACATATGCATTTTGCGGTTCGTTTCAGAATGATCGTTCACTTTTGGGTTACGACGCCAATTCTACGGATCAAGATTTGTCCTTTAGCACGGTCGATAGTGCGCCTTTCATGGCAAAATCCATCGTTCCAGACCCCGGAATTTACGCGCATATCGACAGGCCTTTGTCGGGAAACCTCAGCGAAACGCTGATCTACGAGGCGCATGTGAAAGGTCTGACCCGCGAACATCCCGGCGTGCCGGGGCCTTTGCGCGGCACCTATGAAGGCCTTGCGTCGGATGCGATGATTGACCATTTGCACAAGCTTGGCGTCACCGCGATAGAGCTGTTGCCGGTGCATTCTTTTCTGGACGACGCGTTCTTGCAGGCGCGAGGTCTGCGCAACTACTGGGGCTACAACACGGTTAGTTTTTTCGCGCCAGAACCGCGTTATTTTGGCCCAAAGGGCCTTGCCGGCTTTCGCGCGATGGTGGGTCGGTTCCATGCCGCCGGGATCGAGGTGATCTTGGATGTGGTCTATAATCACACGGCAGAGGGCGATCATCTTGGCCCGACCCTTTGCTACCGCGGTCTGGATAACGCCTCGTACTATCGTCTGACTGACGACCAACCGCGCTATTATGTGAACGATACCGGCTGCGGCAACACCGTCAATGTCGATCATCCCTATGTGCTGCGTATGGTGATGGATAGCCTGCGGTTTTGGGTTCAAGCGATGGGTATTGATGGGTTTCGCTTTGACCTTGCAACGACACTGGGCCGCGAAAGCCATGGCTTTGATCCGGCGGGTGGTTTTTTTGATGCGCTGCGGCAAGACCCGGTTTTAGCGGGGGTAAAACTGATCGCAGAGCCGTGGGATATTGGCCCCGGCGGCTACCAGCTTGGGGAATTTCCGCCCGAGTTTTCAGAGTGGAATGACACGTTTCGCGACTCGCTGCGTAAATATTGGCGCGGCGATGATAACAGCGCTCAAGATCTTGCTGCGCGCTTGCTTGGTTCGGCGGATCAGTTCGACCGCAATCGCCGCAGGGCCTGGAGCTCGGTCAATCTGATCACCGCCCATGATGGTTTTACCCTCGCCGATCTGACGCGGTACAATCAGCGCCATAACGCTGCAAATGGCGAGGACGGTCAAGACGGGCACGGCGCAAATTACAGCGACAATTGTGGCGTTGAGGGGGCCAGCGATGATGCAGATATTCTAGCCCAGCGTGCGCGCCGCCAACGCAATTTGCTGGCGACATTGTTTTTGTCGCAGGGTACGCCGATGATGCTGGCGGGCGATGAGATTGGCAATTCGCAGGGTGGCAATAACAACGCCTATTGCCAAGACAATGCGACCGGTTGGATAAACTGGGATCAGGCCGATACCGAGCTTTCGGAATTTGTCAGCGCGCTTTCCAAATTTCGCCG
>JBLIGH010000360.1:0-3281 GCA_047636855.1 Pseudorhodobacter sp. | reverse complement strand
TTTGCAGGGCGCCCAAACGCATAGCCATCCGATTGTGATCGATGATTACCACCTGCATTGGCCACGCATCGGCGGCACGCGCGGCTAATTCGGCGGGTCAATTCAGGTGGTTTTGCCCTGTGTGGCACGGATGATTGACGGTCCAAGCCGTTGCAAGATGATCAACGCCGATCTTCTTGATGCGCCTATCGAAGCCAAATCCAAAAATGGGAAATCCACGATCCAGCGGATTAACCTCGCTTATGGGCGCTTTTCACCGAAAAGAAGCGCAATTCGGGGGCCGTGCGGCTTGGCTTTTGGGGACGAGCCTTGTAACGCTGCGCCTATCAATGAACCGCGACGGCAGGCTTGATCTTGCACGCCGCGATGGGCGCGACCTCGCCAAGAAGGAATGATTGCATGATTTCGATGCACCTTTACCGCCAGCAATGGTTTGGAAACATTCGGGCTGACATTTTGTCAGGTTTGGTTGTCGCATTGGCGCTGATCCCCGAAGCGATTGCTTTTTCGATCATCGCCGGTGTCGACCCGAAGGTCGGCCTGTATGCCAGCTTTTCTATCGCTGTGATCTCGGCTTTTGCGGGCGGGCGACCGGGGATGATTTCGGCGGCGACGGCGGCGACGGCGGTTCTGATGGTGACCTTGGTGAAGGATCATGGCTTGCAATATTTGCTGGCCACGACGGTTTTGGCAGGGCTGTTGCAAATCGGTGCGGGGCTATTGCAGCTTGGGCGCGTGATGCGCTTTGTGTCGAAATCGGTGATGACGGGGTTTGTGAACGCATTGGCGATCTTGATTTTTCTGGCGCAAGTGCCAGAGCTTGACCCCTCGATCGTTGGGCCGCTGACCTATGCTTTGGTCGCGGCGGGATTGGCGATAATCTATCTGCTGCCGCTGCTGACCAAGGCGGTTCCCTCGCCCTTGGTGACGATCATTGTGCTGACCGCGCTGACGCTGGCCTTTGGCTGGGATGTGCGCACGGTCGGCGATATGGGCGCATTGCCTGATACGTTGCCGATTTTCCTGATCCCGGACATTCCGCTGACTTGGGAGACCTTGCAGATCATCGCACCTTATTCTGTGGCCGTGGCGGTTGTGGGCTTGCTCGAAAGCCTGATGACGCAGAATATCGTTGATGATCTGACCGACACCAAGTCGAACCGCAATCAAGAATGTGTGGGGCAGGGGCTGTCCAATACCTTGACCGGGTTCATTGGTGGCATGGCGGGCTGTGCGATGATCGGGCAGTCGATCATCAATATCAAATCCGGTGGGCGCGGGCGGCTTTCCACCTTTATGGCCGGTGTGATGCTGTTGGTGTTCTGCGTTGGTCTGGGCGACTGGGTCAGTCAAATTCCAATGGCCGCTTTGGTGGCGATCATGATCATGGTCAGCATCGGCACTTTTAGCTGGTCCTCGATCAAGGCGCTGCGCACGCATCCGACATCCTCGTCGATCGTGATGCTGGCCACCGTGGTCTGTGTGCTGTTTACCCATAACCTTGCGATCGGGGTCGGGGTTGGCGTGCTGTTATCAGGCATCTTCTTTGCCGCCAAAATCGCACAGCTTTTCCGTGTCACTTCGGTTTTGTCGCAAGATGGCACGCAGCGGACCTACCGCATTGCAGGGCAATTGTTCTTTGCCAGTGTCGAAGATTTCATGGGTGCCTTTGACTTCCATGAGGTGCTGGATAAGGTGGTGATTGACGTGTCTGGCGCACATATTTGGGACATCAGCTCTGTGGCAGCACTGGACATGGCGGTGCTGAAATTCCGCCGGGATGGGGCAGAGGTCAGCATTATCGGGATGAATGAAGCGTCCGAGACGATTGTTGACAAGCTGGCAGTCCATGACAAGCCCGGCGATATTGACAAGCTTTTGGCGCATTAAAAGGGGCGGAACATGACGATTATCGCATTTGTCGATGGCTCAACTTACGCGCATTCCGTTTGCGAACTGGCGGCTTGGGCGGCGCAACGATCCGGCGCGAAGGTCGAGGTTTTGCATGTTCTGGGACGGCGTGAAGCGGTTGAGGGGGCGGATTTATCCGGCTCGATCCGGTTGGGCGCGCGCACCGCATTGCTGGAAGAACTGGCCGATTTGGATGCGAAGCGGGCCAAATTGGTGACATTGCGCGGGCGCGCGATTTTAGAGGATGCGAAGGCGGTTTTTGCCAAGGCTGGTGTCGATGCCGTCACCCGGCTGCGCCACGGTGATCTGCTGGACGCTTTTGCCGACCAAGAGGGCGCGGCACAGCTTGTGGTGATCGGCAAACGCGGCGAGGCTGCAAATCTTGCCAAAGGGCACCTGGGGTCCAATCTGGAACGGATCGTGCGCGCAACCAAACGCCCGGTGATGGTTGCGGCACGTGCGTTTCGCCCGATCCAAAAGCTGTTGATTGCCTTTGATGGCGGTGCATCAGCGCAGCGCGCGGTCGACCATGTCGCGGAAAACCCGATGTACAAAGGGTTGAGCGTGACATTGGCGACGGTTGGTACTGCCAGCCCAAGCCTGCAAGCTGCGCAAACACGTTTGCAAGGCCAGGGTGTCGCAACAGATGTTTTGGTGCTAGAAGGGCAACCCGACGCGGTACTGGCCAAATTGGTCGAAGAGGCCCGCTATGATTTGCTGGTCATGGGGGCTTATGGCCATAGCCGCATTCGCAGCCTGATTATTGGATCCACCACAACTGAAATGATCCGGTCGTGTAAAGTACCGGTCGTCTTGATCCGCTAAGGGCGTGCCCCCGCGCAATTGCGTGGGGCAACCATGCCCGCCGAATTCAATCCTGAAACCCTCTGCACAGACAATGTAATTTTCTGCATTTGACTGTCTGGCAGTCGTTGACATGCTGCACTAACCCGTTAGCATACATATCTTATTTTTGATTCAGTTTTAGTGTCCTTTGTTTCGGTGTCGGCAACGAATGTTGCGGTTTTCGGAAATGGGTTTTGGCTGCTGTCACCAGCAGGCTTAAACCACATTGCGACCAACGCGGCTAATTTTTAGGTGGGTGGATATGGGTGAATTTGCTGTTGAGGGCGCTGAGCTTAAGCGTTTGATCAAGATCGCGCGCAAAGCGCCGATCTCCTTTGGCTTCAATCCCGGAAAATCGGACGAAGATACCTTTTTAGGTCTGGACCGCGTTAAGCAGCCCAAGGTTCTGGGCAAAGCAGCCAAGGAAGAAGGCGACGGCAATAAATATTCCTTCGGTACGGCTGTTGTCGATGGCAAGGTGATGCGGCTGACCTGCCTGCGTGAACTGCCAAATATGGCAAAAC
>JBLIGH010000359.1:0-3282 GCA_047636855.1 Pseudorhodobacter sp. | reverse complement strand
AAGGATCATCGGGCCTGCGGCCGGCAAATAGACCTCGCGCAGAATGGTTCTTTTGTTCGCACCCAACGCTTGGGCCGCGCGCACATAAACCGGGTCAATCGTCTGAATGGCTTGAACGGTTGTGATGATGATCCCCGACAACGCGGCCAGAAACAACAGGGCGAGTTTGGATTCTTCGCCAATCCCCAGCCACATCACCAGCAGCGTATACAGACCCAAGGGCGGCAGCGGGCGGTAAAACTCGATAAAGGGGTTCAAGATCGACGCGGCGTCTTTGGACGCGCCCATTAAGATGCCCAGCGGGATCCCGATGATGCAGGCAATGGCAAAGGCCACCAAAATGCGCCAAAGGCTCATACCGACATGTTCCAGCAACGTAGAGCCCTGATAGCCCTTGGTCGCAGCCTTTACGAAAGCGTTCCAAACGGCTTCTGGCCCCGGTAAAAACAGCTCGTTGGCCCAACCAAGCGATGTGACAAGCACCCAAGTGATCAGCATAAACGTCACCGAGGCTGCCGATAGCAGATAAGATCTCCGGTTTTTGCGGAGGCTCTCGATCATGTGGCGCGAACCTTCAAGATATCCATGATCGCCAGCGCATATATCTTGGCCGCAGCCACGCTTTTGGTGATTGAAATCCATTCGTTATCTGCGGCCCATCCATCCTCGCCCGGACCAAATGTAACCGCGTTCATGCCTGCCTCGCGCAGGCGGATCGTATCGTTGAAGGCGTTTTTGCGGTTTGGCGCGGGCGTTTTGCCCAACAACCGTTCCGATGCTTTTATAAGCGAGATACAGGGTTCTTGATCCAAAGGCACAGGCGGCGTGGCCTCGACAAACAGCGAGCCCGGAACCTGCGCTACCCTTGTGCTGATCCGGTTGGATGTTTCGCTGAAGGATCGCGCGACGCCGCCAATATCTTGCAACACCGTGTCCATCGTCATACCCGGTACAATGCCCACAACGGCCAGCGTTATGACGCAGGTATCGGGGGAAAACTGCATTTCGCCCGGCAGGCCGCCCCGGATCCGCACCACGGTCGTGCAGGGTGGTGTGTGGCCGGGGAACGGGTCGGCGTCATGCGTGAATGTCATGTTTTCCAAAAGCGGCAACAGATCAGCCGCTTTGACAATCGGGTTGACCACAACGTCGGGGCGCCAGATATGACCTTTCTCGCCGGTGACCGCGATTTCCACCAGACAATGCCCGGAATTGGCGACTGACAGGTTGATACCCCAATCCGGCAAATTGCCAGCGGCGTCAGGGTTCACCGGCCCCCCCCAGGACGTGGGCTCTGCGGTGATGGAATAATCTGCCCGGATGCCCAGTTCTTGTGTCAGATAGATTGACCCATGGGTGCCATCGCGCTCTTCGTCGACGCAAAAGCAATACAGAAGATCACCCTCGAACGTCACGCCTTCTTCGATTAGGGCCTGCGCTGCAAGCAAGCAGGCGGCCATATTTCCACGGGTATCTGAGGTTCCGCGCGCATATAGCAGATCACCGTGCCGCGTCGCGTCGTATGGCTTGCCGTTGGTCATTGTCCATTTTTCAGGCTCGACAACGGGATAGGTATCCAAATGATCGTTCATCATCAAGGATGGGCCCGTGCCGCTGCCTTTCAAGGTGCCAACGACATTCGGGCGCCCCGGAACTGCCGCGTGAATATCGACCGTCATGCCCAAGGCTTCAAGCTTACCAGCCGTCAGCATGGCGATGGCCTCTTCCTCGCCACCAGGCATGTCCGGGTCCAGCGGGTTGCCAGACCGAGGTTGACCGGTGCGGATCAGTTCCGCCGCAAGCTTCAACCACCGCTCTTCGGTGATCCGCGCCAAAACATTTGATTCCAGCACCGTCAGCGTTTCTGTGTTCATCGTGACCATTCCCAGAATTATCATTGTCTTAATGTTACCGCTATCCACTGCTTCAATCTGCTGCTAAAATGGTGCTTGTCTGACACCAAAAGTGAAGCACTGATGCGTAATCTATTAATATATAGGTATATTGATGTGACGGCCCGCTCTGGCTCGGTGCGAAAAGCTGCGGAAATTTTGGCGATAACGCCGTCTTCGCTGAACCGGCGCATCCAATCTTTTGAACAAGAACTGGGCACATCCTTGTTTGAACGCCATGCACGCGGCGTCCGCCTGAACCCGGCGGGCGAGCAAGCGGTTCATACGTTTCGCAAACACCTGGCCGAAGTTGAAGAACTCAAGGCCCGGATCGAAGACCTAAAGGGCGCGCGGCGTGGCACGGTTTCGATTGTGTGCTCGCAAGCGCTTTTGCCGATCTTCCTGCCCGATCAGATCCGCAGATATCGTGACCTGTTTCCGGGCGTCGAATTTCGGGTCAATATGGCAGATGGCGAAGCCGCCGAACGGTCCTTGATCACCTATGACGCTGACCTTGCCATCGTTTTTTCCCCACTGGCGATGGAGAATTTCGAGACCATTGCGACGACGCGCCAACCATTGCGCGCGATCATGTCCAAGACCCATAAGCTGGCGACCCGCAAAAGGCTGCGCTTAAGCGATTGCATTGGCTATCCGCTGGCATTGCCCGAAAGCCCCTATGCGGTGCGCAATCTGCTGGATTTGGAAGCGCGCAGACTGAACACCGTTTTGCGACCTGTCGTCGAAACGGAAAGCTACATTTTCTTGCGCAACTATATTCTGGGGGGCGACGCCATTGGGTTCGAGATTGAAATAGGTTTGCCAAAAGAGACAACTGACGGAATGGTTGCCTTACCCATCGATTTGAAGGTCAGCGATGGCGGCCTGCTACATCTTGCGCAACTTCGGGGGCGCACCTTACCGGTTGGGGCCGCCAAATTTGCAGAACAGGTTGGAAGCTATTTCGACGCGCTAGAAATGGGCGTGCAGGCAAGCGAATTGGCCCGGCGTAGTCGTCGCAATGAAAGATTGTCTTAAGTCCACGACGACATAGGGGGCTTGGGGGCGCTGATCATTGCCTTCCTGTGTTGGAATTAAAGTGCCCCGCGGGACGGCGCACTTTGGTCAAAGGCTATGACCTGCAAAGCGCCTTAATGCCGGTGCCTGCTGCGGCTGAACCGGTTCTTGCCGCGATTAAGGCGATACGTCCGGTGACCGCCCGAGAATTTCCGGTGATTGCCGAAGGAAAAAACACGACGGCTTTTAGGGGCTGTTGACGTTTAGGATTCCCAAATCACGTGAGTTCTGATTCAAGGTTGCAAACAGAGGAGAGCAGCCTTGACCCGACGTGTTTTAACCGATGCCCAGTGGAGCATCATTGAGCCATACA
>JBLIGH010000358.1:0-3355 GCA_047636855.1 Pseudorhodobacter sp. | reverse complement strand
CATGGTGCGGCTGCTGGCCGACAAATACGACCTGCCAAAGGCAGAGCGGATCGTGCAGCGCAACCAGACCGTCAGCCCTGTTGAATACTGGGTGAGCTTTGCGTTGCTGCGCATCAACATCGGCGGGCTGCTTTATGCGCTGTCGGCACCCTTGCGGGATTTGGCAGGGGTATCGGTCAGTGGCTGGACGGCCTTTGGATTGTTCCTGATTTTCTGCGGCGTGGCCCATAGCCTGTTGATGCGCTATCGCCGCGTCGTCAGCTCGGATTTCCGCATGGTCTGCAAAAAGGCAGTGGCACCGTTGCAGACGCCGATCATTATCCTCGGCGGTATCCTGATCGGGGTCTTCACGCCAACAGAAGCCAGTGCAATCGCCGTCGCCTATGCCTTGCTCGTCAGCTTCTTTGTGCTGCGCTCGATGACGTTGCGCGATCTGGTACCGGTTTTGACGCGCTCTGCCATGGCATCCGCCACGGTCTTGTTGCTGGTGGGGGCCGCTGTCAGCTTCAAGACAGTGGTCGCGCTGTCGCAGGCGCCGCAAATTCTGGCTGATGCAATCCTCGGGTTGTCAGACAATCCGCTGATCTTGCTCTTTTTGATCAACATCCTGCTTTTCATTGTGGGAATGTTTCTTGATGCGGGGCCGGCAATTATCATTCTGGGGCCGATCCTCGGGCCGATTTTTGTGGATATGGGCGTGCATCCTGTCCACTTCGCGATCATCATGTCCGTAAACCTGACGGTTGGGTTGGCAACGCCGCCCATGGGACTTGTGCTGTTTGTGGCATCAAGTGTGTCGGGAGAACGGGTTGAAACCATCGCAAAGGCCATCTTGCCATTCTTGGCTGTCGAAGTTGTCGTGATATTTATGATCACCTACATTCCAGCCATTTCCATGACGATCCCGCGTCTTGCGGGTTTTGTGACACCATAAAGACAATAAATATAAAGGGAGGAGCTAACATGCTTAAGACGATGACGACAGCGGCGCTTACAGCCGCGATGATTTTTGGCGGCACGGCCACGACATGGGCTGCGGGCCACGGCGAAAAGATGACGTTGCGCGCCACTGCCAACTCGAACGAGAATGACGAGGATTATGACGGGCTGATCGTCTTTAAGAACTTCGTCGAGGCAGCCTCGAACGGAGCGATCGAAGTGGAGCTGTTTATCGGCACCCAGCTCTGCTCGAACGGGGCGGAATGTCTGGCCGGTGTGGCCGACGGATCAATCGACATCTATATCTCGACCTCGGGCGGTGCCTCGGGCATTTTTCCGTATGTTCAGGTGCTTGACCTGCCGTATCTGATGGCCGACGACCGCATCGCGGAAACTGTGCTTCAGGGCGATTTCACGCGCAAAATGCGCGAGATGGCGCTGGCTGACAGTGGCGATTCGATCCGGCTGATGACCATCGGCAACACCGGCGGCTGGCGCAACTTTGCCAACACCAAGCGCCGCGTCCAAAGCCCGTCCGACATGGACGGCCTTAAAATCCGGACCGTGGTTGCCGACCTGCCACAGGAGCTGGTGAAGGCGCTTGGAGCCTCCCCGACACCGATCCCGTGGCCCGAGCTTTTCACCTCGTTCCAGACCGGTGTTGTCGAAGGATCCAAGAACGGCATCACCGACATCATGGGCATGAAGTTTCCCGATGCCGGCCTGCAATACGTAACGCTGGACGGTCACGCCTACATGGGCGCGCTGTGGTGGATGAACAACGCACGTTTTACCGGCATGGATGATGCCATGAAGCGCGTGATCGTTGATGGTTTTTATGCACTCCAGCAGGCCACATTTGCCTCGCCCAAGCGTAAGTCCATTCAGGCGTATGCCGATTTTGTCGCCGGTGGCGGGGATCTGTATGTACCCAGCCCCGAGGAAAAGGCTGCATTCAAAACCGCAGCTTCGCCCGTTTATGACTGGTTCAAATCGAACGTCGATGGTGGCGAGGTTATTTTTGACGCGCTGACAACCGCCGTTGCTGCCGCAGAAGCCGATATCGACGCCGGCCGCATGATGGACATGAAATAGACATTCCAACTTGAAAACCGGAAAGGCGCGGTTCGGATATCGCGCCTTTTCCACTTCAGATTTACCGGAACGGGTACATCCAGACCCTATAATCATCGATCAAAACATGCGCCTTTTCAATCTGCTCCGCCGACATCTTCTTGCGCACTTCATCGACACTGATCGCGGCGTCGGGGTCACCCCCTATCGTGCTGAGAGCATACCACATGTAGGCGCGTGTCAGATCGGGTGCTGTCAGACCAAGACCGGTTTCGTAGTACCAACCGATCCCGGATTGCGCCCCCGGATGCCCCTTGAGCGAGGCACGCAAATACCATTCGAACGCCCGGCTCACATCCCGCTCCACCCCAAGGCCAAGAGCATACATCACCCCGATCAGTTCCTCGGCATCCGCATTGCCAGACCGCGCAGCCGGCCAAAGCGCGGCCCGCGCCTCGGCAAATCTGCCGCTCTCCATCAGATCGCGCGCCTCTTCGATCTCGGCCTGCACCGGGGCCGCCAGACACGCCAACACGAACGCCATGCGAAGGGTAAATTTTTGCATCTGCTCTGCATCCTTTGGTTTGGCGCAGCCCCTGCCATGGCTGCGCCCCTTCCCGATCCATTGACCGATGCCGACTTTCTAACGCTGGATACCGGGCAGGCCAAGCTCGGACAGCTTTTGTTTTATGACAATATCCTGTCGGGAAACCGTAACATCAGTTGTGGAACCTGCCATCATCACGATCAAAACAGCGGTGACGGGCTCAGCCTCGGAATCGGCGAAGGCGGGCGCGGCGTGGGCCCCAAGCGGAAGGGCGGACAAGGTAAAGACCGGATTGCAAAGCGCATTCCGCGCAACGCCTCGGCGCTTTGGAACCTTGGTCACAAGGACATCAACATTCTGTTTCACGACGGGCGGCTCGAGACGAGCGACCTTTACGGAAACGGCTTCAACTCCCCGGCCGAGGAATGGCTGCCACAAGGCTTGCCCAATATTCTCGCCGCACAAGCGCTTTTTCCGATGACGGCCCAATTCGAAATGGCCGGAAACCCGCGCGAGAACGAGATCGCCGGCGCGGTCCATGACCGGATAGATGCCGCTTGGCCGATTCTTGCACAGCGTGTCCGGACCATCCCCGCTTATGGCGCCGCTTTTGTCGAGGCCTTTGCCCATATCGACGCCCCCGAACAGGTCACGATCGTGGAAATCGCAACCGCAATCGCGGCCTTTATCGGTACGGAATGGCGCAATCACGACAGCCCGTTCGATGCCTATCTCCAAGGGGACCCAACCGCCCTGAGCCCAGAACAAACCCGCGGCATGACCCTGTTTTACGGG
>JBLIGH010000357.1:0-3401 GCA_047636855.1 Pseudorhodobacter sp. | reverse complement strand
GTCTCCGAGTGTATTTTGTCCTGATGGAATTCATCATTACTAATTATATTGAAGCTAAATGCACTCATACCTTCTTTGGACAAATCTTGCTTCCAAAACACCGCTTTTGTCCGAATGATATTGCTAACTATACGCTTGTGAGCGGCGCCGATCAGACTAGTTAGGCAGCAATGCACCCCATTCCCCAGCACCAACCGGATAACCCCAAGCGCCGCACGGCGCAGGGCATAGGGGTCTTTCGAGCCCGTGGGTTTTTCGTCGATGGCCCAGAATCCCGTCAGTGTGTCGATTTTATCGGCCAAGGCCACAGCCACAGAAACCGGCTCCGAAGGCACGTCATCGGTGGGGCCGAGCGGCGAGTAATGGGCTTTGCAGGCCGCAGCCACGGCCTCGGGCAGACCACGCGCACGGGCGTAATAGCCGCCCATGGTACCTTGCAGTTCGGGGAATTCGCCGACCATAGCGGATTGCAGATCGGCCTTTGCGACCCGCGCGGCTTGCGCAGCGAGGTCAGGATCGGCATCGACCATAGGTGCGATCTCGCGGGCCAAGGCCGCGATGCGGGCAATCCGGTCAGCCTGAGAGCCAAGCTTGTTGTGGAAGGTCACATTGGCGAGACCCGCGCCCATGCCTTCAAGGCCCCCTTGCGCGACAGCGCGCAAGTCATTTTCCCAAAAGAATTTGGCATCCGACAGGCGGGCGGACAGGACTTTGTTATTGCCCTTCAGGATCGTCGCGCCGTGGTCAACTGTTTCGCGATTGGCAACAGTGACGAAGCCTTCAATGCGGCCCGTCTTTGGGTTTCTCACGGAAAAGAACTTCTGATGCTCGCGCATCGAGGTTTGCAGCACCTCGGCTGGCAGGTCCAGGAATGCCGCACCAATATCGCCCAACAGCACAACGGGCCATTCGACCAGCCCCGCCACCTCGGCCAGCAGCGCAGCATCCGGCACGACCTGCAACCCGCGCGCGAAAGCTTGGTTTTGCGCTTCTTGCCAGATCGCGGCCTCGCGTTCCACCGGATCCAGCACGACGAAAGCGCGGGTCAGCTTGGCACGGTAATCGTCAAAATGATGCACGCCAAAGCGGCCCGGCGCCATGAAACGGTGGCCTTCGGTCGTATTGCCGGCTTGCAGGTGATCAACGGAGACGGGCACAACCTCGGCCCCCGCCTCGTCCGACAAGAGGCACAGGATCGATTGCAACGGGCGCACCCAGCGCAAGCTGCCCCTGCCCCAGCGCATGGATTTCGGCCAAGGGAAATTGCGGATCGCAGCCTCGACCACTTCGGCGATGATGTCCGGCGCTTTGCGGCCCGGCTTTTGCATCACGGCAAAATAGACTTGGCCTTTTTTGTCGTCGCGCGTCTCTAGCTGCTCTTTGGTCAGCCCGGTCGAGCGTAAAAAGCCTTGCAAGGCGGCGTCGGGCGCATCGGTTTTTGGGCCTTTACGCTCTTCGCGCACGGGCTTGCTTTCGCCCAACAGCCCTTCGATCGTCAAAGTCAGGCGACGTGGCGTGGAAAACGCCCCGGCAGAGGCATAGGTCAAGCCTGCCCCAACCAGACCATCGGTCACCAGCTTTTTCAGATCGGCCGCGGCACGGGCCTGCATGCGAGCCGGGATTTCTTCGGAAAACAGTTCCAGCAAAAGATCGGGCATCTGTTACTTCTCCGGCTGCGCAGGGCAGCCTTCGGGGGCGGGGTTGCCGTCAAAGACAACATCGCCACATGGGTTGATCTGGTTCCAGGCAAAGGCGCGGCCATCATCCATGATGGCAACCACACGGTCGATGCCATAGCTGATATTTTCTTCGCCAAGATACGCCACGGCGCGGCCTTCTTCGAGTGCGGTGCCGATGGCCTCGGCGTCGAAGCACGAAAACCAGCCGGGCGCGATCAGGGGCGAGGCATCATCATAAACGCGGTAAGTCTCGGTCAGCATCGCGGTGCTTTGCGGGGTGCGGAAACAGGCGCGAAAGCGGATGGGCGAGCTGTCGGCGTCAATGCCCTCAAACCCCTCGATCAAGATCGGTTCGGCAATACCTTCGATTGTGGTCATCCGTACTTCTGCGGCGGAGGCATTGGCCGGGATTTCCTCGTAATAGCCATAGACTTGCAAATAATAGATCGCCGCACCGGCGAGAACAGCGGAGATCACAATAATACCTGCATAAATCTTACCAATCACAGCGTTTCCAATTCCGGGGAGGCACCTGCCTCGGTTTGCACAAAGGCGTCAGCGCAGCGTTTGGCCAAGGCGCGAACCCGACCGATATAGGCCTGACGTTCGGTGACCGAGATGACGCCGCGCGCATCAAGCAGGTTGAACAGGTGGCTGGCCTTGATGCATTGGTCATAGGCGGGATGCGCCATGATGATCCGCCGACCTGCCGCATCGGTGGCATCTGCGTCCAGCGTGCGGGCGCATTCGGCCTCGGCGTCTTCGAAATGCTTCAGCAGCATATCGGTATCGGCCTGATCGAAGTTCCAGCGGCTGTATTCCTGCTCGGTCTGGCGAAAGACATCGCCGTAGGTCAACGCAATCGGGGCCGACGGGTCGTTATAGGGCATGTCCATCACGTGATCGACACCCAGAATATACATCGCCAGACGTTCCAACCCGTAGGTCAATTCCCCCGAAACCGGATGGCAATCATAGCCGCCGACCTGTTGGAAATAGGTGAACTGGCTGACCTCCATCCCGTCACACCAGACTTCCCAACCCAAGCCCCATGCGCCCAGCGTTGGGCTTTCCCAGTCATCCTCGACAAAGCGAATGTCATGCAGCGCCATATCGATGCCAATCGCTTGCAGCGAGCCAAGATACAGGTCTTGCAGATTTGGCGGGCTCGGTTTGATCAGGACCTGATATTGGTAGTAATGCTGCAACCGGTTCGGGTTCTCGCCGTAACGCCCATCCGTCGGGCGACGCGAAGGCTGAACATAGGCCGCAGCCCAAGGCTTGCTGCCCAAACTGCGCAGCGTCGTTGCCGGATGAAACGTGCCTGCACCCACTTCCATATCATAGGGCTGCAAAACAGCACAGCCTTGCCCGGCCCAATATGTCATGAGGCGAAGGATGATTTCTTGAAAACTACGGGGCGGCGTGGCGTGGGTACTCATGTCAAATCCTCTCGGCGGTCTTGCCGCAGTGCATAGGCAGTAGGCGCGAGAGGGTCAATGCGCCCAAGGTCGCAGTTCTGACCAAAGCCTTCTCAAAATCACGTCATGCACTGGTAAAACACCTAAAAATGTGGTTTCGCGTTAGGAATGTAATAAGGATGTACCGGGACGGGAGCCTCATGCGACAGTTTGTTTTTATTCTCAGTCTGATTGCCGCGATTATCGTAGGGCCTATGGCCAATGCGCAAGACCGCGCCTGGGTGCAAATCGAGGCCCAACA
>JBLIGH010000356.1:0-3429 GCA_047636855.1 Pseudorhodobacter sp. | reverse complement strand
AGATAGCCGTGCAACGTAGGGTCAAAACGTTCGACCGAGCCATGGCCGAGGCTTGGAACACCTTTTGTCACCGACCATTCCCGGCGCATACAGACCTTACCCGGCGCAAAATCGCGCAACTCATCAACCGGGCCCGTAATGACGATATCAATATCAAAGACGACCATCGGCCCCTCCAAATCGGGGATAAGTCCAGGACGAAAAAGGCTGACCTTTTGCAATCGGCCCCGTTTCTGCGCTGTCTGCATCGCTACAAACATACGGTCATGAAAAGGCTCTTGCGGCAGCGGAATGCATTTAATTTTACGATCGATACCTGCACTGTCGTCGGTCATGCAGAACATTCGAACATCAAAGGCACTGTTGCGCCGCAAACCGGCATAAAGCCGGTTCACATATTCCGGTCCGTAAAGCGTCCCGTATTTGATGCAGATCGCATTGAAAACTGTTATGATCCTAATCCTCAAATTGTCATCGCGGCCCTATATTGTGGGCTGCGATTGCGGCAAAAGCGCTAGTCGCTTCTGGCATGGGCTTGTGACAAGGCGCCGATCATCTTGAACAAACTCTTACGCGTTTGGGGTGGGTCAGAGCAAGTCGAGCAAGCGATCAAGTTATTTTTATCACAATACAACACGCAAAAATAGCCCCCCCTGCCTCGCGCAACCTAAGCGCCGTAAGTGCGCTCGACCAATGGCACGGCGTCCAATTCGGCATTCAGCATTTCAAGCAAGGCCTTTTCCGCGTGGTTCAGACTGCGTCTGGGGTTGGTCAAGACATGAATATCCACGGCGGGCAGGGATTTATACGGCGGCACCTGCCACAGCAAACCCGATTGCACATCTTTGCGCGCCACATGCACCGGCAACGCCCCGATGCCGATGTTGGCGACAATCATACGGCGGACTTCGGGCAGGTTGGACGACAATCCTTTGGGATCAGGTCGCATCCGCAAGCGTCTGCGCAAATGCGCCACTCCAGAAAGCGGACCGTCAAGCTCATCCGTCCAGAATGACACCGTATCTTCGTCCCGCAGTTCAGCGATTTCAATATTTTCGCGACCATAAAGCCGGTGCGAAGGACCGCAGAAAAGGCCGAAGTATTCGCGGTACAAAACCCGCGCCTCCAGACCGGCAGGCTGATGATGAAACAGGCAAAGGCCAAAGGTGACACGGTTTTGTTGCAGATGTGCGACGACAGCACCACTGTCCATGGTCGAGATCGAATAGCTCACCCGCGGGTACCGGGCGTTGAACAGCGCCAAAACCGCGTCGAAATGCGCCGAGACAACATGGCTGGCCACCGCGATGGTGATTTGCCCCGTCACCTCCTCTTCTACGCTGCCCATCAGATCCGGCAGTTGCGAGATCGCGCCAAAGATCGCACTGGCCTCGGCATAAAGCACCCGGCCCCAAGGGGTGACGCTGAAATGCTTGGGCGAGCGGTTCACCAGCTTGCGCCCCATGGTCTCCTCGAGCCGTTTGAGCGCGGCACTGATCGTCGGCTGTTTCAGTCCCAATAGATGGGCAGCAGGCGTGATGCCGCCCGCTTCGACCACGACCATGAAGGTTCGCAACAGGTTCCAATCCAGGTTCCACGGAAATCGCTGTTCATATGGCTTTAACATAGACTCAATCTATTTTTGGGATTTGTATTATCTATTTGCCCTATGCTTCTTCAAGGCGCAACCTGTGATGCATAAGGTCTTCGGGCTGCTGATCAGCACGCTCGGGGTCAAATTCAATAAAAAAAACAACAGGGAAAAGAACTATGATGAAATCCATGAACATCCTGCGTCGCGGCCTTTTGATGGGATCTGTCGCTTTGATGGGGCTAAGCCTTGCCCCCATGACGGCCAATGCCGAGGAACTCACCGAAATAAAAGAGCGCGGCGTGCTGCGGATCGCGATGAGCGGCCAATATCCGCCCTTTAACTTCGTGAACGAAAAGAATGAGGTGGTCGGCTTCGACCCCGCCATCGGCACCGAAATTGCCAAGCGCATGGGGCTGGAGGTCGAGATCATCACAACCGCATGGGACGGCATTATCGGAGGCTTGCTGGCCAGCAAATATGATGCGGTCGTAGGCTCGATGTCGATCACCGAAGAGCGCGACAAGGTCATTGATTTCGTCGGCCCCTATTACAACACCAAGCGGGCAATCTTTACCAAATCCGGGTCCGAAATTACCACTGTGGCCCAGTTGGACGACGCCAAGGTTGGCGTCACCTTGGGCGAGACGCACGAACAATGGGCCCGCGAGCAGGGTTACGACATCAACACTTACAAGGGATTGCCAGAGCTGTTGCTTGAACTGGACAACGGTCGCGTCGATGCCATCGTTAACGACTCGATCCCGGTCATCTTGGCAATGAAGGCTGGCCAGTACGATTTGGCGGTTGTCGATGATCCATCGGCAGAACCGATTGGGGCTGGCATCGCGATCCGTGAAGGCAACCCGGAACTGGCCGCTGCCATGCAAAAGGCGCTAGACGATATGATGGCCGATGGCAGCTATCTTGCGATTGCCAAAGAATGGGTTGGCGGCGACATCCGCTAAATTTCCCTGCCTGCCGGGACTTCCCGGCAGGCGCTTACATCTGCAAAGAGACCTGTTCCCATGACACCTCAATATGGCCATTTGACATGGGAAGACGTGCGCGATGCCGACAAGGATCGCGTGGTCATCCTGAATGTCTCGGCCACCGAGGATCACGGCCCGCATATGCCGCTGGATACCGACACGGTGCTGGGGATGGCAGTTGCGAATGGTGTGGCGCAAGCAGCCCCTGATGAAGTTTTCATAATGCCGCCAGTGCCTTACGGGTTCAACGAACATCACAAAGATTTCCCCGGTGTGATCTGGATCCAGCCCGAAACCCTGATCGCCTTTGTGACCGACATCACAAAATCGCTGGCGCATCACGGATTTCGCCGCATTTTACTGCTGAATTCGCATGGCTCGAACCATCCTTGCCTTGATCTTGCCGCCCGCAAGACGGTGATCGAGACGGGGATCATTTGCGTTTCGGCCTCTTACTGGAACCTGATGTCGTCGCGCATCAACGCGGTGCGCAAATCTGAAATTGGCGGTATCGCCCATGCGGGTGAATTCGAGGCGGCAATGTATATGCATCTGCATCCCGAACGCGTGCATATCGACAAAGCGACGACGCAGAACCTGCATAACCCCGATAGCCGCTTCTTTAACCTCGATCTGGCCGGTGGCGGCGGTGGTGCTATGCTGATGCGCTGGTGGTCCGAAGTCTCGCCCGATGGCACCATGGGCGACCCAACGGTCGCCGACCCCGAGACCGGAAAGCGGTTTCTGGACGCCGCGATTGAGGAAACGACAGCGCTTATTCGTGAAATCCGGGCGTTGCCGATCTTGCAGCGCCGCGACCACCACTGAACTGAAAAGGCAATAGAT
>JBLIGH010000355.1:0-3433 GCA_047636855.1 Pseudorhodobacter sp. | reverse complement strand
GGATGATGCGCGTGAAGTGGCCAAATCGGTTGATGGCGATATGCTTGCTGATAAAGAAGCGTTGGAGCTGGTGCGGTCCTATTATGCAATCCCTGAAGCACAGCGTCGCCGGTTGTTCGACCTTGCGCGGGTATTAAGCGAAGCTGCTTGAGGCCGACCTGTGTGATCTCTTGACCGGCGTGCAGCAAGGCTGTAGCGCCGGGAGAGACCTAATGCACAGGGAGATCAGACCATGCTGAGTGAAGCCACAAAAGCCGATCTGAGAGGAACGGCGTTTGAGCTGGCAGATGCGGCACGGATTGAGACGTTGGCTCATTTCCGCAAGTCGGGATTGACGGCTGATACTAAAGAAACCGATCGCTTTGACCCGGTAACCATCGCGGACCGCGCCTCTGAATTGGCGATGCGCGCCATTTTGGCACGGCGTCGGCCACAAGATGGAATTCTGGGCGAGGAATTTGGCCCGACCCAAGGCAGCTCGGGCCTGACGTGGGTGCTGGACCCGATTGATGGCACCCGAGGCTATCTGTCGGGCACCCCGACTTGGGGCGTTTTGATTTCGGTTGCGGATGCGTCGGGGCCAATTTACGGCCTGATCGATCAACCCTATATTGGCGAACGCTTTGAAGGTGGTTTTGGCATTGCCGAGGTGACCGGGCCGATGGGCACAGCGCCGCTACGCTGCCGGCCCCCACGGCCTTTGTCACAGTCGATCTTGTTCTCGACCTTCCCTGAAGTGGGCACCCCGCAGGAAGCCGCCGCTTTTCGCCGTGTGGCGCCCCAAGCGCGGCTGGTGCGCTACGGCATGGATTGCTATGCCTACGGGCTGGTTGCTGCGGGTTCTATCGATCTGGTGATTGAGGCGGGTTTGCAGACTTATGATGTCCAAGCGCCAATTGCGGTGATCCAAGCCGCGGGCGGTATCGTCACCAATTGGCAGGGGGGCGCTGCACATCAAGGCGGTCAGGTGCTGGCGGCCGCGAATGCCGAAATCCATGCCGAGGCTTTGCAGCTGTTGAACGAAAGCTGACAATTCGCTTTTTAGATGGCAATCGCCGAAAGCTGTAGCAGCCTTCGGCGATGCAAGGTTTGCGCAAAGATGTCAGCCTACCAATGGCCGATGTTTGCCGCACTGATCCAAGGCTCGGACGGGGCCAGCTTTTCGCCCTTTTGCAAGATCTCGATCGAGATATTATCCGGGCTGCGCACGAAGGCCATATGGCCATCGCGTGGCGGGCGATTGATCACGACGCCATTGGCCGCCAGATGGGCGCAGAACCCATAGATATCGTCGACCTCATAGGCCAAATGCCCGAAATGGCGACCATCCGAGGGTAAGCCATCATCGCCATCCCAATTATAGGTCAGCTCGACCGGGCATTCTGGCTGGCCGGGCGGGCACATGAAAATCAGCGTGAAACGGCCCTTTTCATTGTCATACCGGCGCTTTTCTTCCAGACCCAACAGCTTGTAAAAAGCCATGGATTTTTCAAGATCCAAAACCCGAACCATGGTGTGAAGATATCTGATTGTCATGCTATTCCCCTTTTTGTCGCGTTGGGGAACCATAGGATTAATTGGGCAGCGCGCCAGTGGAAATTTGTCAAAACAGCGATTTGATGCCCAGCAAAGTCGATGTTTCGGAGGTGTCGAACCGGCTGACATTCGAATTGGTTTGCTGATGGCGCAGGCTAAGGCCCGGCGAAAACCCCAAGTAATCCAGCTTCGGAAAGAGCACTTCGACCTCGGCAAAGTGTGACACATCGCGACGCCCGCCGGGCACGACGATACCGGCCAAAGTATAGCCTTTATACTCGGCTTTTTGCAGGCCTAGATTGAACTTCATGCGCATTGGACCCAGCTCTGCCGCCGGTGTAAAGCTTACGCGCAGACCGATGCTGTTGGAGCTTTGGCCCGAAAGTTCAGTGCGGTAGGTGCTGGCAAAAACCAGACCGCCCAAGCTGGAACCGCCGGGCAAAGCGCGGGTCAAACCTGCGCTGACCGCGTAAAGTTGATCGTTCTTTGTGAGGCTCGACTGCGTAGTGCGCACCTCGGCTGAAGTCGCCAGGCTGAGTATCGTTTTGGGGTTTATCGCCTTGGTCCAGCCAAGATTGCCCCGCAAGTGGTCGCGAGGATCAAAGCCGTCTTGCCACCTGCGCCCAATGCTAATCCCATAGCTTAACCTTGCATCTGCCGCCTCGTTCAGGTGGTTTTGCTGCACTGAAAACTCAAGTTGCCGGGTGTCCAATTCGGGCTCGGGGTTGCCGTCCAACTGCGCTTTGGCCGCCGAGTCCAACGTCACAACGGTAAAATCGGCATTGACCTGAAAAAACGTGGAACGGCGAGTGCTTTCGCGAAGCCGGTAGCGCAATGTCGCCCCCGCGCGGCTGGTCACCCCGGAAAGCGCTTGAGCATCTGCGCTGAGCACGCCGACTTGGGGCAGGCCATCAATAATGTTAAAGGCGTCTTCACTGCCATTATTGACGTTGTTCGACGGGGTAACGGAAAAGCGCAGACTATAGGAAAGCGGATTTTGCCGTTTGACCGCGTTGAAGTCAGCAATTGACCGGCTGCGTTGCGCGTCTTTAGGGGCATGATGTGCGGCACGGCGCAGCCACCATTGCGCCTCGGTAAACTGGCCTTGCTGGTAAGCAGCTTGGGCTGCCAGCCTGGCTGATTGATGGTACTGTTCGGGTGATTTGGCCAGCCGGAAGGCGCGCTTGCTCGCAAGTTCCGCCTCGGGCAAGCGTTTTAGATGCATCAGGGCCGTGGCCATCAGAAAATGCGCAAACGGATCGGCCTTGTCTTTTTCAAGCAAAACCAGCGCTACGTCATGCGCAATATCGGGGCGCCCCACCCGAATGGCCTGCAAGCCCAAGGCGCGCGATTGGTCAAGCGTAAGGGGTTTGCGCGCCAGAGCCGCTGTTTCGGGCGGCGTTTGCAAGGGCTGGGCCGAAAGGGGTAAGGCCAGGCCCAAGCAAAGCCCAAAGATGAGTTTTCGCCACATGGCTACCGGGGGGCCGTACCAGCGCAGGCAGCCACATCGCCTGTTAGCCCGCATTGGTTC
Organism: Pseudorhodobacter sp.; assembly: GCA_047636855.1. Taxonomy (GTDB): domain Bacteria; phylum Pseudomonadota; class Alphaproteobacteria; order Rhodobacterales; family Rhodobacteraceae; genus Pseudorhodobacter. The sequence goes on along the minus strand of JBLIGH010000355.1, from coordinate 366 downwards.
AAAACGAACACGCCACGTTCCAGCACATCATCAAGTAATTCACCGGTCCCATCGTGAACATCGGTCAGGCTAATAGCACCTGCCACACCGCCGGCGTCGGTGCCGCCAAACACGCCACCATATTCACCCGTTATAACATCAACGACATTGATAAGCTCTGTTGTTCCGGTGAACGTGCCGTTGCTGGTAATATCCGTGGCAACCAAAACCACATCGCCCAATGCAAAACCGCCAGCATTCACAACAACGCGGTTGAAAATCGACCCGTTCACAAGGTTATCGGCGAAGTTTGCGTTGATAAAGGCACTGCCAGTGACGCGACCTGCTTCGGTCGGCAAAATCGAGGGATCTGCGCTGGCGGGCGGG
>JBLIGH010000354.1:0-3443 GCA_047636855.1 Pseudorhodobacter sp. | reverse complement strand
ACCACAATCACCGGCGCGGGGCAATTTTTCAACGCTTGCAGCAGTGTTACACTTTCACGCGCCAAATCGGCGTCTGCCAGCATGTGATTGGTCAGCCAAAGGGTCGCACAATCGAGCAAGACGACGGCCTTTGGACCGACCAAAGCCAAAGCGCCCGCCACATCACGCGGCGCCTCTACCGTTTGCCACCCCGTACCGCGATCCTTCAGATGCGCTGCAATTCGCGAGCGCATCTCGTCATCCCATGCTTCAGCCGTCGCAATATAGACGCGGGGCCGCCCCGAGGCCGTCGCCAAGCCTTCGGCAAAACGCGATTTTCCGGATTTTGCCCCGCCCGTCACAACTGTCAGCGCGTCTAAATTCACGAAATCCTCGTTCTTTTTGATCCAGTTTCGGCCCCGTCGCGTATTTGATTTACCAGCCAAAAAGCCTACAGGGGGATCGTCATGGCTTATCTCACCGCACCTTCCGGATATAGCGACCAAAAGATGTCTCGCCAAGCGATGAAGGCGGAATTATTGGATGCCGAGACCGAGGCGCGATTGGCCTATGCCTGGCGCGATCACCGCGATGAGGCCGCATTGCACCGTTTGATCACCGCCTATATGCGGCTGGCGATCTCGATGGCATCGAAGTTTCGTCGCTACGGTGCGCCAATGAATGATTTGATCCAAGAGGCCAGCCTTGGCCTGATGAAAGCCGCCGATAAATTTGACCCCGACCGTGGAGTTCGCTTTTCGACCTACGCGGTTTGGTGGATCAAGGCGAGCATTCAAGACTACGTCATGCGCAATTGGTCCATGGTTCGGACTGGCAGCACGTCGTCACAAAAATCGTTGTTTTTCAATCTGAAGCGCGTGCAAGCTAAGCTGGAACGCGAAGCAATGGCACGCGGTGAAACCTTGGATCAGCACCAGTTGCGTGAACAGGTCGCACATGAGGTTGGCGTTTCGCTGGCCGATGTCGAAATGATGGAAGGTCGGTTGTCGGGGTCTGATTACAGCTTGAACGCAACGCAGGCCTTTGACGAAGAAGGTCGCGAATGGATTGACGCGTTGGAAGATGACGGCGCGCAAGCCGAAGAGCTGGTGACCGAAGCGCATGATCGCTCGCGCCTGCGCGACTGGCTTTTGCATGCGATGGCCGAGCTGAACCCGCGTGAACGCTTCATTGTGACCGAGCGTAAATTGCGCGACAGCAGTCGCACCTTGGAAAGTTTGGGCGAAGAGCTTGGGTTGTCAAAAGAGCGCGTGCGCCAGCTGGAAGCCGCGGCTTTTACCAAAATGCGTCGCAGTCTGGAAAAACTATCACCGGAATTTCAGCTTTTCCTGGGCTGAAGGCGCCGGAATTTCGAAGGCATGCGGTCTTGTGGCATGCGGCTTATGCGTTGCGGAACCCCGAAATCCTTGCCCTTAGCGCGCCATGCACCTAAACCTGTTCTAACCTTCAGTGCAGGAACGGAAAAGCACCAACATGCTGGCACAAAAACGCATCCTTCTGATTATCGGCGGTGGCATAGCGGCGTTTAAATCGCTGGATTTGATTCGCCGCCTTCGCGAGCGTGGCGCCACAGTCACGCCCGTCTTGACCCGCGCGGGCGAGCAATTCGTAACGCCGCTGTCTGTTTCCGCACTGGCAGGGTCCAAGGTGTTTCGGGATCTGTTTGATCTGACGGATGAGGCCGAGATGGGGCATATTCAACTGTCGCGCTCCGCCGATTTGATTGTCGTCGCTCCGGCGACGGCGGATCTGATGGCCAAGATGGCGCAGGGGCGCGCGGATGATCTTGCCTCAACATTGCTTTTGGCGACAGATACGCCTGTGCTAATTGCGCCCGCGATGAATGTTCGCATGTGGAACCATGCCGCAACCCAGCGCAATTTGGCGCAGTTGCGCCGTGACGGCATCCGCATCATTGGTCCGAATGAAGGGGATATGGCCTGCGGCGAATATGGCCCGGGCCGCATGGCCGAACCGTTAGAGATTGTCTCGGCGATCATAGCTGCCCTGCAATCCGGCCCTTTGGCGGGTAAACATGTTTTGGTGACCTCTGGCCCGACCCATGAACCGATCGATCCGGTGCGCTATATCGCGAACCGGTCTTCTGGGGCGCAGGGGACCGAAATCGCGCGGGCTTTGTTGGCATTGGGGGCAAAAGTGACCTTTGTAACCGGCCCCGCAACGGTCCCACCACCCGAAGGTGTGGCGTTGGTCCGGGTGGAAACCGCAGCCCAGATGCTGCATGCTGTTGAAGCGGCACTGCCCGCCGATGCCGCCGTGTTTGCGGCGGCTGTAGCGGATTGGCATGTTGCGAATGCCGCAGGATCGAAGATGAAGAAAGATGGTTTTGGCAAGACCCCGGCTTTGGAATTTGCCGAGAATGCCGACATTTTGGCGCGAATCTCTCAAATGACCAAGGGTCGTCCTGACTTGGTTATTGGGTTTGCGGCTGAAACCGATGATGTCCTAGCGCATGCAACAGCGAAGCGGCTACGCAAGGGATGTGATTGGATCATCGCCAATGATGTTTCTGCGGGGACTGGTATCATGGGGGGAACCGAGAACGAGGTTACTCTGATTTCAGAAAAGGAAGCCGAGACTTGGCCACGTATGACAAAAGCCGCGGTAGCCGCGCGATTGGCCGAAAAGATTTCCGACGCTTTGGCCGATGCGCAGGAAAATCCTTAAAGGAACTTTAACCAGAATTTTTCAAATTCTGTGTCTCGCTGATCAAAGTCCGGACAGAAAGTTTAGGAACGAAAAGAAGGTAACGGATGACACCATTATTGCAGATCGTTCTTGAAGATTGGGCGGATCCAGACGTGGCGTTGCCTGCCTACGAGACTGCTGGCGCTGCCGGCGCGGATGTGCGTGCCAATTTGAAACCGCAAGATCGGGCGGCGGGTCTTGTGCTTGCGTCGATGGCACGGATGATCGTGCCGACAGGGTTGCGGGTCGAAATTCCGGCAGGATTTGAAATGCAGATCAGGCCTCGCTCGGGTCTGGCCTATAAGCATGGGATTTCGTTGGCTAATACGCCCGGTACCATCGACAGCGATTACCGTGGCCCTTTGGGCATTTTGCTGATCAATCTGGGGGCCGAGCCGTTTGGGATTGCGCATGGTGACCGCATTGCGCAACTCATCGTGGCCCCGGTTGTTCAGGCGCAGTTTGCGCTTGTGGGCAGCCTTACGGACACAGCACGCGGGGCCGGGGGATTTGGCTCCACTGGAAAGGTCTGAGCGATGGTTTTGGTCTTGGCTTTGATGGCAGCACTTTGGGGTGTCGGACATTTGCTGCGCGTTCCCAAGGCGGTGCAAATCGTGATGCTGACCTGTGTTTGGCTTGGTGTCGTTGCGGTGCATTTTCTATTGCCGGACACCCATTCTTTGCGATTGGCCTTAGGCGGCTCGGCGCGCGGTTGGTTGGTTTTAGGGGGGCTG
>JBLIGH010000353.1:0-3448 GCA_047636855.1 Pseudorhodobacter sp. | reverse complement strand
CCAATAACAAGCAAAAAGAAGACCTTGGTCGGTTGGGCGAGATGAAGGTGAGCGTGATCGGCGTCAGATCCACGTCGATCCATTCCTTGACGGCGCGCTCGGGTGCAGCCAAAAATTCCGTGTGTAAGGTGGATCCAAAGTGGAAAGTTAACGCTGGCTCTTATGGGTTCTCGAATATGACCGATAATCAATTCGTACAAATTGGCCAAGGCAAAGAGTACCAGTTCTGCAGTGCCGAAAAATCACCCTTCGAGGAAATGTTTCGTAAAAACTACTATGATCCGAAGTTGCTTTTACTGTCTTTCTTAGGGAATTCTGCGGATCGCTGGGCGGGCAGCAAAGACCTTGCGAAGCGTGATGTTAAGGAATTGATGCGTCAGGTTCCAAATGACATCCCTTGCATTTTCATGACAACGGCACCTTCTTTTTCAAAAAAGGTTGTGGACCTTCGGCTGAAAGCACAGAAAAATCTGATGGAGGCGTTCGAGGAAACGGGCAATCGCTGCACCTTCGTTCCCGGGATGACGCCCAAAACCGTCGCGGCAAATCAGGGGAACAAGAACTACTTCAGGCTCAATAAAACCGGCATGGTCAAAGATCCTTTCCATCCAAACCCAAAAGCCGCTAAAAACTTCTTTGCGCTGGCGATGGATGATATCTGCGGCGCAATATTTCAGCAGATCAGCAAAGCCCCCAACCTGAATTGATGGCTTTGCGCAGGTGCCTGCACACCGAAATTGAGCGTGGACGCTTGGGGTCAGCTTGACCTAAGCGCCCAGCTTATAGGCGCTGCGCACCGCCCCCACGACAAGCCATTGCGCCAAGTCATGCGCATCCGAGGCGGCGAACTTACCCGCGCTGACCTGCTCGGCCAGATGGGTTGAAATCGCACGCCGCCACATGTCATGCCGTGCCGGAATCGACATCAGCGCACGGGTATCATCGTTAAAGCCCGCAAGGTTAAAGTAGCCCGCGCTTTCCACGACGCTGTCAAAATAGCGCCGAATGCCCAGCGGGCTATCGTGAAACCACCAAGGGGGGCCAAGTCGCAATGCCGGCCAATGCCCCGCCATCGGTGCCAGCTCTCGCGCATAGACGCTCTCGTCCAGGGTAAAGGCGATGATGTGCAGCGCGGGATTGTTTCCCACCCGGTTCAACAGCGCGTTGGCCCCATGCACCCAATCAGCGGCATGCGGAATATCGGCCCCCATATCGCGGCCAAATCGGGCAAGGACCTGCGCATTCGTCGAGCGTCGGTTCCCGGCATGGATCTGCATGACAAGGCCATCCTCGACCGACATCTGTGCCATTTCAATCAGCATGTGGTTATAGAAACGGATCGCGTCTTGCGGGCTGATTGTACCATTCAACGCACGGTCCAGCAGGGATTGCACGGCGCTGTCGGCCAAAAGCTCGGTTGCGAAATCGGGCACATCATGATCGGTGGCCGTGGCGCCATGCGCCTTGAAATAGGCACGCCTACTGGCGAGTGCGGCGCGGTATCCTGCAAGCAATGCCGTGTTTTCACCGGTCAATGCGCCCATTTGCACCACATGGGCCGCAAAATCGGGCGACGCAGGGTTCAGCACCGTATCCGGTCTAAACGTCGGGATCAGCCGCGCTTGTTCGCCAAGTGCTGCAAAGGCCTTGTGCTGGTGTAGCGGGTCAAGCGCGCCATCCGTGGTTGCCAGCACCGCGATATCGAATTTCCGCAGCAATGTCCGCGGGCGATAAGCCTCGCTTGCAAGGGCCGCCGCGATTTGATCATAGATGGCGTCTGACGTCTCGATACTCAGATTTTGGGTAATTCCGAACACATTTTGAAACGTGTATTCCAGCCACATCCGCGACGGGGTGCCAAGCAAAAGCGGCCAGGACTTGGCTAGATGGCGAAAGATTTCCCTAGGTTTGCGCAGCTCTGCCGCAACGCCAATGCCCAAATCTTCCATCGCAACACCTTGCGAATACAACATGCGAAACACGTAGTGATCCGGGATCACCAAAAGCTCGGCGGGGTCTGAAAATGGCCGGTCTAGCGAAAACCAATTCGGATCCGTATGGCCATGCGGCGACAGGATCGCATGATCTTTGACCGCATTGTAAAGGGTTTGTACGATTTCGCTTTGCTTGGTGCTTTGGCTCACGGTGTTTTGGCTCCGACAAATTCCTGAAGGCAGTTTTGGGTGTCCTCAAACCTTGCAAGCATGTTCGGCCCGGCCTGAGTGATCCAAGGGCGACGTTAAGGCATTGCGGGCCTCGGGTCTATCAAGACGGTGCATTCTGGGGCGGGTTCGGTGAACGCTGTCCTTGGGGGGCCTTGGCATTAAAGCTTCGGGACAAAATGGATTTAAAAGCCATTTTAACAGCAACCGCGCTGGCGAGGAAAACGACGCTCCTCGCCAGTACCAAGCAGCCATTTCACACCAAACATGAAAATGGCTGGCGCGTTATTTTAAAGATTTAGCTTTTTTCGCTAATCTTATCTTGGGTCTGCGTGTCGAAATCGCCTGCGTCATGGCGCTCGTGCAGTTGCAGTTCCGGCTCGCCGAAGGATCGGTTCACCATTCGACCGCGCAACACCGCAGGGCGTGCGTCAATGGCCTCGGCCCAACGCATGATATTCTTGTAGCTCGCGACATCCAGAAACTCGGCTGCATTGTACAACCGGCCCAGGACCAATTGGCCATACCATGACCAGATCGCGATATCAGCAATCGAATAGTCCTCGCCCGCGATGAAGGTATGATCCGCCAGTTGCCGGTCCAAAACATCAAGCTGGCGCTTGGTTTCCATCGTGAAACGGTTGATCGGATATTCAAACTTCTCTGGCGCGTAGGCGTAGAAATGGCCGAAGCCGCCGCCCAGATAAGGCGCGGACCCCATTTGCCAAAACAACCAGTTCAGGCATTCCAGACGCGCTGCTGGATCTTTGGGAACGAAGGCACCAAACTTCTCGGCCAGATGCAACAGGATCGAGCCGCTTTCGAACACCCGCAACGGTGCCGCGCCCGACCGGTCCATCAAAGCGGGGATTTTGGAATTTGGATTAACATCGACAAAGCCGCTGCCAAACTGGTCGCCCTTGCCGATATTGATCAGCCAGGCATCATATTCTGCGCCTTCGTGGCCAGCGGCCAGCAGCTCTTCCAGCATCACGGTCACTTTCACGCCGTTGGGCGTCGCCAGCGAGTAAAGTTGGAAAGGGTGCTTGCCCACGGGCAGCTCTTTGTCATGCGTTGCCCCGGCAATCGGGCGGTTGATGCTGGCAAAGGTGCCGCCGCTTTCTGACTCCCAGGTCCAGACCTTTGGTGGCTCGTAAGTGTTTGTATCGGTCATCTCATTCACTCCTGTCATCGTCATGGCGCTTACGGCGCTGCGGAACATGTCGTCAACGCAGGTAAAGCGCAAAACGCAGGCGACAACCAGAGGGTAGTGACGTGTTTCCCGA
>JBLIGH010000352.1:0-3479 GCA_047636855.1 Pseudorhodobacter sp. | reverse complement strand
AGGATAATTAGGATGCCGACAAACCCCACCCCGATCGCAACCCAGCGTCGCCAGCCTACGGTCTCGCCCAGCACAGGCCCCGACAAGGCCGCAATCAAAAGCGGGTAGGCGGCAAATATCGCGTGGCTCTCGACAAGCCCCAAAAGCACGAAACCGGCGACCATGACGCAAATCTCGGCCGCAAGCAGCAGGCCGCGAAAGGCTTGAATAACCGGAAAATGCGCCGCGGCGACCTTGCGCAGGCCACCGCCCATTCGCGCGGCCATCGCCATCGCGAAAACCGCAAAAAACCAATAGCGGATCATCACGACCATGAACACGTTGTACTCGGTCGCGAGGTGTCTCGAGATCACGTCCTGAACAGCAAAGATGAAGGTCGTTATGACCATCAAGGTGATGCCAAGCCGCGTGTTCTGTTCGGTCATCTGGACAGGGTTCCGATGCTCATGTGCCGTTTGCGGCCGTATCCGGTGCGACGTTCGACGTGAAACCCTGCATCGGACAGGGCGCGGCGCACGGCACCGGCGGCTGAATATGTCGCGAAACTGCCTGCTTTTGCGGTGTGGGCTGCAACGGCGTTCAGCAACGCAGGCTCCCATAGCTCGGGATTTTTGGCGGGGGAAAAACCATCAAGAAACCACGCATCCGCTGCTCCGTGCCACGCGGGCAGAGTCTGGCGCGCGTCACCGATGATGACTTGCGCATAAAGATCGGGCGTATCGATGGCCATCCCTTGCGGGTTCCACGCTTGGGTCACCAGCGCGCCCAGTTCAGGGAAAAACGGCGCAAGTGCGCGTTCGGCTTCGGATTTTTGCATCGGAAATGCCTCGAAGCCGGTGTAAAAGAGCCGCCCCTTGATGCCTGTCTCGCGCCAAAGTGCAAGCAGTGCCAAAAGGTTCAGACCAGTACCAAAGCCAAGCTCGGCCACATGAAACCCGTCGCACAGCCGCTCTGGCAGATTATTGCCCGCCAGAAAGACATGCTGCGTTTCGGCAAGCCCGTCATCGAGGGAATAATACGGATCATCAAAGACCGGCGAGACCGGCACGCCGCTTGCGCGCCACTCAAGCGGGGGCTGCGATGCGTTTGACTGGTCACTGTGCATGACGTGCCCTAAAGCTGCTGGATACAAGAGCGGACCATGGGCAAGGGCGGGCGGAATGGCAACAGTAGATGTGACGGTGCGCGGTGCCGGAATTTTCGGGTTATCGTGCGCATGGCTGATGGTGCAGCGCGGCGCAAAGGTCAGGGTCATCGACCCGTTTGGCGTCGGGGCGGGGTCTAGTGGCGGCATCGTCGGGGCCTTGGCGCCGCACACGCCGGACCGCTGGAATACGAAAAAGGCGTTCCAGTTCGATAGCCTGATTGCGGCGCAAGGGTTCTGGACGGCAGTGGAGGCCGCGTCAGGCCTGTCGGCAGGATACGCGCGGCTTGGCCGGTTGCAGCCTTTGGTCGATGAGCGTGCGGTGGCACTTGCGCGGGCGCGGCAGGCCGACGCGGATGAAAACTGGAAAGGTCTGGCAACCTGGCGGGTCATTGCCGCGCAAGACGTCGACTGGGCACCACCCACGCCCAGCGGTTGGTTGGTCAAGGACACCCTGTCGGGGCGGGTCCATCCGATGCAGGCCTGTCAGGCGCTGGCGGCAGCGATCACTGCGCGCGGTGGCCAGATCACGCGCGATCAGGCCCCTGACGAGGGGCGTGTGCTTTGGGCGACGGGTGTGGCCGGCCTTGAGGCGCTTTCTGCGCGGCTTGCGACGAATGTGGGCAACGGCGTGAAGGGGCAGGCGGCACTCTTTGCGCTTGACCGGCGCGACTTGCCGCAACTGTTTTGCGACGGGGTGCACATCGTGCCACATGCCGACGGGACCACGGCGGTCGGATCGACCTCGGAGCGTGATTATCACGACGGGCACAGCACCGACGCGCTGCTTGACGCGCTGATCGTCAAAGCGCGCGCTTTGTGCCCCGATCTTGCGCAAGCGCCGGTGATCCAGCGCTGGGCAGGGGTGCGTCCACGGGCAAAAAGCCGTGCGCCGTTGCTGGGGGGGTGGCCGGAACGCGCGGGTCATTTCGTGGCGAACGGGGGGTTCAAGATCGGTTTCGGCATGGCCCCTGCAATTGCAACAGTCATGGCCGATCTGGTGCTTGATGATCTGGACAGGGTCCCGCCCGAGTTCCGGTTCGATCTGCCGCGCTAAACCACCAATTCCTGTGGCTGCTGGACGCCGACTTCGAACACCCTGCGATAGCGGGCGACCTGATCGGGGGGGCCCATGGCCTTGTTTGGATTGTCCGAGAGTTTGACCGTCGGGCGACCGTTCACCGAGACCGCCTTGCAGACGATCGAAAACGGTGCAAGCCGGTCGTCTGCGACCAAGCCACGGAAATCATTTGTCATCAAGGTGCCCCAGCCAAAACTGACGCGCACGCGGCCTGCGAACCTGATTTGCAGCGCGGCCATCGTATCAACGTCAAGCCCGTCAGAAAAGATGACAAGCTTTTTGGTAGGGTCCTCGCCTTTTGACTTCCACCAGCGGATTGCGGTTTCGGCCCCGGTGGCGGGGTCACCGCTGTCGATGCGAATGCCTGTCCAGCCGGCAAGCCAATCGGGCGCGCGATCCAGAAACCCCTGTGTGCCGTACGTGTCGGGCAGGATGATCCGCAGATTTCCGTCGTGCTCTTCCTGCCAGTCCTCAAGGACCTTGTAGGGCGCATAGGCCAGTTCGGCGTCGGTTTTGGCCAAAGCAGAATAAATCATCGGCAGTTCGTGGGCATTGGTGCCAATCGCCTCGACGTCGCGGTTTTTCGCAATCAGGCAGTTCGAGGTGCCAACGAATTTGTCCTCGAGCCCTTCGCGCATGGCTTGCACGCACCAGTCCTGCCACATAAACGAATGCCTGCGCCGTGTGCCGAAATCGGCAATGCGCAGGTTGTCGATTTTGCGCAGGTTCTCGATTTTTTGCCAAAGCTTCGTCATCGCGCGTGCATAGAGGACCTGAAGCTCGAAATGCTTCATGTCGGCCATCACGGCCCGCGAGCGTAACTCCATCAACACCGAAAGCGCTGGTACCTCCCAAAGCATCACCTCGGGCCAGCTTCCCTCGAATGTCAGCTCGTATTGATCGCCGCGGCGTTCAAGGTGATAGGGCGGCAGGCGCATGCCCTCGAACCACTCCATGAAGTCGGCGCTGAACATCTGCCGTTTGCCGTAGAATGTATTACCCCGAAGCCAGGTGCTTTCTCCGCGGCTCAGGGACAGCGAGCGGATATGATCGAGTTGCTCGCGCAACTCGCCTTCGTCGATGAGGTTCGCAAGGGGCACGTGCAGCGATCTGTTGATCAAACTGAAGGTGACCGTTGCCGAGGCCCGGTTCTTGAAAACGGATTGACACATCAGGAGTTTGTAGAAGTCCGTGTCAATCAAGGACCGGACAATCGGATCAATCTTCCATTTGTGGTTCCAGACCCGTCTTGCG
>JBLIGH010000351.1:0-3486 GCA_047636855.1 Pseudorhodobacter sp. | reverse complement strand
CAAGCGTGCGGGTTTGCAGGGTCTTGCCTATGAGTTGTACGGCAACCACTTTTGTCCAGTTCGCATTGGCCAAAATCGCCTCGGGGCCTTGGCCGCAGTCGCGCACCCCGCCCGAAATCACAGCCTCGCCGATACGGTGGTTGGTGACACCGCCCGCGCGGGCAACCTCGGACAACTGCGCGCCTTGCAAGGTCACAATCACCAGCTCTTTGGCCAAATGAGGTCGGTCGACATAGGCGATATCGGGTTTGCCGTCGCCGTTGAAATCAGCCACACCAAACGGCGCGAGCCACCGATTGGAACGGCCGATATGCGGCGTCGTTGCGAGCCGTTTCAAACCGTCACGGGTAAAAGACCAAACCGCCAGTCGTGCGCCTTTTTCCAAGTGACTTTCGACCACAACGATTTCAGGCGACCCATCGCCGGTTACGTCCCAAAATCGCGGCCCCGTATCTTCAAAGACCAGAGTTTCGGGCAAGCGAATGGTATGCGAGCGATTGCCGCAATCTGCGCAAGCTGAAGTGGAGATGCGCAGATCTGTCCAGCGCGGCGTCCCCCCCAAAACATCATGCGCATAGCGGGTCGTGGTCCCCAACAAACGCGCCGACTGCGGCCAGGGCAAATCGGGTGCTAAAGCAACGGAACGTGCAGGCGCTGCCGTTTCAACATAGGTCAACGCGCTGGGATGCACCCCGCTTTGCGCTGCCACAAACCCTGGCAAAACGACCAGAAGAAGCGCCAGCGCCCAAGGCATCAGATTTGCTTTTCGGGCATCTGCACGCGCAGACCGTCCAGCGCATCTGTCACCTTCAGCTGGCAGGTCAAGCGAGAGCGCGCCGGGTCCGGCTGATAGGCAAAGTCCAGCATATCCTCTTCCATGCCATCCTTGGCAGGCAGTTTATCGACCCAAGCCGGATCGACATAGACGTGACAGGTGGAACAGGCACAAGCACCGCCACAATCGGCCTCTATCCCCGGAATGCCGTTGTCGCGTGCGCCTTCCATGACGGTCAGGCCATTCTTAACATCGACAACATGCTCTTTGCCGCCAAATTCTACATAGGTGATTTTCGCCATGATCCGGTCCTTCCACAATCTTTTGCGAAATTTCTAGCGCAGCGCTGCGGAAGCTACCACCCCCATTGCTTGGAAATCACAGCCCCAAGCGCGGCTTTTCGAGGCGGGCCCCAGAAATAGGCAAAACCGTGAAGAGATCGCGATTGTTACAGCCCAAGTCGCCGATTGCAGCGCTGCGTTTCTGAAATGCGACAATGCACAGGCCCATTCCGCACGATGCTGTTAAAAGCCTTTTCAACAGAGTAAAGCGCGTTATCCTTTCGACTGGCAGGTAATGGTAAGCATCCGAGACATATGAGATTTTCACCCCCCCTCTTTCTGACGCTGACCCTTGTGCTGGTGGGCTGCCAAACCTTACCGGGTCCGCGTACCGCACTGGATTTGCGGTCTGAAGTGGTGGCGAAAACCTCGGCCACGCCGCCACCCGGCCCAGAGACCAGCTGTTGGGCCAGTGATGTCACACCAGCGATCATCGAAACCCGGACGGAACAAGCCCTTGTCGAGCCCGAGACGCGCGCCGAGGATGGGACCGTCATTAGCAGCGCGGTGTTTCGCACGACAACTCAACAAATCATCATTCGCGACCGGACAGAGGTGTGGTTTCGCGCGCCCTGCCCTGACGCAGTAACGCTTGAATTTGTCGCCACATTGCAGCGTGCACTGAAAGCGAGGGGTCTTTACACCGCGCCCTTGACCGGGCAACTCGACGCGCCAACCCGCCGTGCGATCCGCCAATATCAAGAACCGCTGGGGCTAGACAGCGAGCAGCTTTCGCTGGCTGCTGCGCGCAACCTGGGCATCGTCGCAGGGGAGTTTTGATGATCGATTTAACGGCACAAGAACAGCAGTACCGCGCTGAAATCGCACGGCTTTGGGCCAATCAAAACGATGGCGCACATGACCTAGGCCACCTCAAGCGCGTTTGGGAAAATGCAAAGGAAATTGCGGTTGAATTGGGTGGTGCCGATTTGGAAGTGTTGCTGGCGGCCGCCTATTTCCATGATGCGGTGAACCTGCCTAAAAACCATCCAGACCGGGCCGTTGCCTCGCAGCTTTCAGCAGATTGGGCCACGCACTATCTGGCCCAAACCGATTTTCCGCCCGAAAAAATTGCAGCCACGGCGCATGCCATCGCCGCGCATAGCTTCTCGGCAGGGATCACGCCGCAAACACGGGAAGCCGAAATTCTGCAAGATGCAGATCGATTAGAGGCGTTGGGGGCGATCGGCATCGCCCGGATGTTCCATGTCGGTGGCGCTATGGGTGGGCTTTTATTTGACGCTGATGATCCCTTGGCGCAGCACCGTCCGCTGGATGATAAGCGTTATTCGCTGGACCATCTGGAGGTCAAACTCTTTCCCATCGTGCAAACCATGCGCACCGCACCGGGGCGCGCCATGGCCCAGATGCGAGCCGAGTGGATGGCCTCGTTTCGCACAAGATTGCTTGCTGAATTAGGGTAAATGCCACAAAAAAATGGGCGGTGAAGGTTTCCCCACACCGCCCCAATTCATTGCTGAAACGTCTTACTTCTCGATCGAGAGCGCCACAAAGCGTGGATCGCCTGCGCGACGGATCAACAGCAAAATCGATTTACGACCAGCCGCTTCCGCCTCTTGGATACGATCCTGCAAGTCTTTGACACGCACAACTTTTTGTTGCCCTGCCTCGGTAATCAAATCACCTGCACGCAGACCTTTGGCATAGGCTTCTGAAACCTCATCAACCTCGCCGACAATCAGGCCTTCCGAATCAGCAGGCAGACCCAGCTGTTCGGCGGATTCCGGTGTCAAAGGCAAAACTGTCAGACCCAGAACATCAGCGGTTTTCGCCTCTTCGGGGGCTGGCGCCGCCGCAGGAACGGGTTCGCCTTCTGCTGTTTCGCGACGCCCTAGCGTGACAGACAATGTCTGCGTCTCGCCGTCGCGCATCACCACGACACGCACCGCTTCACCAACCGGCGCATCGGCAACACGGCGCACCAATTCGCGCGTATCGGAAACATCGGCACCGTCAAAAGAGGTGATGACATCGCCCGCGACCAAGCCCGCATCTTTCGCCGGGCCGTCTGGCACATCCGTGATCAACGCGCCTTTGGCTTCGGCCAGACCAATCGCTTCGGCCACATCGGGTGTTACGTCTTGAATACGCACACCCAGCCAGCCGCGACGGGTTTCACCGAATTCTTTCAACTGCGCCACGACCTTGGTAACCACATTCGACGCCATCGAGAAACCGATCCCGATGGACCCACCTGTGGGTGACAAAATCGCGGTGTTTACGCCAATGACCTGCCCATCCATGTTAAACAGCGGCCCGCCCGAGTTACCGCGGTTGATCGCCGCATCGGTTTGCAAATAATCATCATAAGTGCCGGACAATGCGCGCCCCTGAGCCGAGATGATCCCT
>JBLIGH010000350.1:0-3489 GCA_047636855.1 Pseudorhodobacter sp. | reverse complement strand
GGCCCCGGTGCGGATTTTCCACGACCAAGCCTCGGTCAAAGCGGCTTTTCGCGCGGGTGAATTTACCTCGGACACCGTGGTTGTGGTGCGCTTCCAAGGCCCGCGCGCCAATGGCATGCCAGAGCTGCATTCGTTGACGCCAATGCTTTCGGTCTTGCAAGACCGCGGGTTCAAAATGGCTTTGGTCACCGATGGTCGGATGTCTGGGGCCAGCGGTAAAGTGCCCGCCGCGATCCATGTCTCGCCCGAGGCGGCCTGTGGCGGTGCCATCGCGCGGCTGCGGGACGGTGACGTGCTGCGGCTGGATGCTGTGGCAGGTACGCTGGACGTGATCGGTGTTGACCTGTCGACCCGCGCGCTGGCCGAGGCTGATCTGTCCGGCAACAGCTTTGGCATCGGGCGCGAGCTGTTCGAAGTGTTCCGCCAGAATGTTGGCCCCTCTACCGAAGGCGCGATGGTGGTCTAACGCCGCCAAACGGCAGCAATAGACAGCCAGCAACGTTTGCGCTAACTGCAGGGCATCAATTTGAGCTAGCCCGATATCTAGACGTCCCGTTAAAGGAGAATTCCATGACCCCCGCCCAACAATCCGCCCGCGCAGCCGAAATTTGCCTTTTGGCGCCTGTTGTCCCGGTTTTGGTCATTGTCGATGCGGCGAAAGCGGCCGGTTTGGCCGCTGCATTGGTCGCGGGTGGTCTGCCCGCGCTGGAGGTGACGTTGCGCACACCGGCGGCATTGGATGCGATCCGCGAGATGGCCGGTGTGGCCGGTGGGATCGTCGGGGCCGGCACGCTGCTGACGCCCGCAGATGTGAAAGCCGCAAAAGAGGCCGGCGCTTTGTTTGGCGTCTCGCCGGGAGCCACGGACCGTTTGCTAGACGCTTGCGCGGATTACGAATTGCCGCTTTTGCCCGGTGCGGCGACGGCAAGCGAAGTCATGGCACTGCTGGAAAAAGGCTATACTGTGCAAAAATTCTTTCCGGCAGAGGCAAATGGCGGGGCGCCCGCGCTCAAGGCCATTGGCGCGCCAATCGCACATGTCCGGTTTTGCCCGACCGGGGGCGTTACCTTGAAGAACGCGGGCGATTATTTGGGGCTTTCCAACGTGATGTGCGTTGGCGGCAGCTGGGTTGCCCCGGCTGCCATGGTCGCGGCCGAGGATTGGGCCGGGATCACTGCATTGGCAGCACAGGCCGCAAAACTGCCGCGCTAAAGGTTAATACCCCAGACGACCTGCGCGGCCACCACGGCGCTGCGCAGGCTCTGGGTTTTGCAGCCCTTCGCTCAACACAGCATTCATCGGATGATCTGGATTGTCGGGCGTATAGACCGCGATCAGATGCTCTAGTGCTGGGCTGGTATCGACGCCCACAGGCAGGCTTAGCGCCCAATCGACAAAAATCGAGCGGCATTCCGGCGCGGTAATGCCCTCAATAAGGTAGCTTTCGCGGACGAGGCCCTTTGGGTCGGCCTGTTGCATATCCATCTGATCTTCCATCTCTTTACGCCGCGAGCACGCGGTCAATGACTGCTTCAGCTGCCGTCACAACCGCCTCGATGGCCGCCGTTAATGCCGCTGCATCTGCCTGATTGGTTTCACGCAGCAAAAACGCAAGACCGCCTTCGCCCAACTTGTCCAAATCCAGCACCTTATCCGTTAACAAGCGTGCACCAACCTGTAGACGCCAGCAAAGCCTGTAGGCAGCAGCCAAGTTCTGCTGATCCGTTTGCGACAGAAAATCGCAATTCACGCCTGCTTGCAATTGCGCCTCGACACTGCGCGCCGGATTTGCACTGCGCAGGGCGGCAGTTTGCGCCAAAAGCTCGATATCCATCAAGCGACCGGGTCCGTTTTTGGCCTCCCATGAACCGGCAGCGGGCTTAGCACTGGCAAGGCGCGCGCGCATATCGGCGACGTCACCCAGAACCTGCGCACCCTGCCCTTTGCGCTGCAAGATCGCGCGGCGCTCGGCCTCGACTTCGGCGCAAAGATCCGCGTTGCCCGCTATTGCACGCGCGCGGGTCAGGGCCAAATGCTCCCACGTCCAAGCCTCGTTTTGCTGGTAGTCGCGAAAAGATGTCAACGCCGTCGCCACGGGTCCTTGCCTGCCAGAGGGGCGCAGTCGCATATCCACCTCGTAAAGCCGGCCCTTCGCCATCGGGGCCGTCAACGCCGTCACCAAAGCTTGGGTGAAACGGGCGAAATAGGGGCGGATGGCAAGTTGCTTGGGGCCCGCACTGCAATCCGCACCCGCGGCGTCATAAATCACGATCAGGTCCAGATCAGACGCCGCATTCAACCGCCCTGCCCCCAAACTTCCCATGCTCAAAAGTGCTGCGCCCCGCCCCGGTTGCGGGCCGTATTTCAGCGCAAATTCCGCAACGACCACAGGCCAGAGCGCGGCCAGAACAGCCTCGGCCAGCTCGGCATATTGCGTGCCCGCATCGAAGGCATCGATCACCCCCCGCAAATGATGAACGCCAATGCGAAAATGCCATTCCTTCATCCAGCGCCGCGCCGTATCCAGCTTACGCTCGTAATCCGTGATCCTTGCAAGCTCTGCACTCAACGCGGCATCTAACGCCGCAACACCGGGCCAAGGCGCAAAGAAACTGCCGCCAATCACCGCGTCCAACACCCCCGAATTGCGCGACAGATACAGGGCCAGAGATGGCGCCGTTGCGGCAATATCAACAATCAGATCAACCAGTTGCGGGTTTGCCTCGAACAGCGAGAATATCTGCACGCCCGCAGGCAACCCGCGCAAAAAACCGTCAAAAGCGATCAAGGCTTCATCGGGGTTTGTTGCGCGCTGCAACCGGGTGAGGATACCGGGCCGAACCCTGCGGAAAATCGTGCTGGCGCGCTCGGATCGAAACGCGGCGTAGCTGTCCCAACCTTCGACGATGGACGCCGCAACCCCCGACAAAACGGGGCTTTCTTGCACCCGGGCAGGCGCAAAGAAGCCTTCGGTCAATTGATCCGTCCGTTCCAAACGCGCCTTCAAACCCGCGCGAAACGCCGCCACGTCGTCTTGGCCCATAAAATGCGCAATGCGGGCGATGCCTTCGGGCGTGCTTGGCATGTCATGGGTTTGCGCGTCATTTACCATTTGCAAACGATGCTCGACCTCGCGGTGCGCGCGGTAAAGCGCCGTCATTTCGGTTGCTGTTTCAACCGGAACCCAGCCCTTTTTGGCCAGTGCGGCCAGGCTTTCCACCGTTCTGCGGTCGCGCAAATCGGGGTCGCGCCCCCCGGCAATCAATTGTCGTGTCTGGGTGAAAAACTCGATCTCGCGGATGCCGCCAACGCCAAGCTTCATATTATGGCCTTCAATCTGCACCGGGCCGTGCAGTCGGCGATGATCGCGAATG
This sequence comes from Pseudorhodobacter sp., assembly GCA_047636855.1. Lineage (GTDB taxonomy): Bacteria > Pseudomonadota > Alphaproteobacteria > Rhodobacterales > Rhodobacteraceae > Pseudorhodobacter. The sequence goes on along the minus strand of JBLIGH010000350.1, from coordinate 115 downwards.
CGCAATCGCATGTCATGCGCGTCCTGAATCGCCGCAAAATCAAGGTGTTTGCGCCAGACAAACGGCGTCAGGGTTTTCAAAAACCCGGCCCCCGCTTGCAGATCGCCGGCACAGG
>JBLIGH010000349.1:0-3496 GCA_047636855.1 Pseudorhodobacter sp. | reverse complement strand
CGGTGCATTCACGCGGCACGGCAATGCGATGATCCTGAACGGCGCCGAGCTGTTAACCGAAGCGCAAGTCCGTGCGCAATACGTCGACCGCGAGGCGCTGACAACCCGCGCCTCGATCGGCGTGAGCGATTACACAAACCTTGGTAAGATCGACGTACAAGGCACTGATACACATGCGTTTATGAACAAAATATATTGCAACGCCTTCGCCAAACTTGATGTTGGAAAAACCCGCATGGCCTGATGCTGCGCGAAAATGGCATTGCAATGGATGACGGCAGCGCCGCCCGTCTGGCAACGGATCATTTCACCGTCACCACCACCACAGCGAATGCGGCCAAGGTTTATCAGCACATGGAATTTGTGCGCCAATGCCTGTTCCCGGATATGGATGTGCAGCTAATCTCGACGACCGAGACTTGGGCACAATATGCTATCGCCGGCCCCAATTCCCGCAAACTGCTGCAAAAGATAGTGGACCCAGCCTTCGACATTTCGAACGCGGGATTCCCCTTCATGGCCTGCGGCACGATCCCGATTTGCGGCGGGTTGCGAGCGCAATTGTTTCGCATCTCGTTCAGTGTTGAATTGGCCTTTGAACTGGCCGTGCCTGCCCGCTACGGCGACGCGCTGATGCGCAAACTGACAGCCGAGGGCGCCGAGTTCAACATCACCCCATACGGCACCGAAGCGTTGGGCGTGATGCGGATCGCAAAGGGCCATGCGGCGGGAAATGAGCTGAACGGGACGACCAACACGCCGAACCTTGGGTACAATGATCGCGCTTGCACTGCTAAAAACGGGGGCGAGCGGATGGGTGAAACGCCGCGGCTTGTGTCACCAATGACCAAACTGACGGTAACTGTCGAAGTAGTCTCGGCTCATTTCATTGACCCAGAGGGGCGCGTCTGCGTGCATAATTTGACTGCCATAACCGCTTTGGGCGGCACGGTTCCGCGCCTTGAGACGGCCGGCAATCTGACCCTGACGGAAAACCCCGACATCGCCTTGGCCAATCTCGCCGCGCGCCGCGGCCATGTGTCTGCTTGCCAGCAGCATCTGGCGGCCTTGGTGAACAGCGCGGTTCCCGGCCCCGGAAAAGCGGTGCTGCACCACCCCGAAGCGGCCTTTTGGATAGGCCCTGATCAATGGATGGTTGGCGCGCCCTTTGCCCGCCACGAGGATCTGGCAGCACAGCTGAAAACCCGCCTTGGCGACGCGGCGCTGGTCACCGACCAAACCGTTGCCTGGGTCTGTTTTGATCTGCGGGGCGACGGAATCGAAGACGTGATGGCGCTGCTTTGCGCCCTCAACGTGACAGCCATGCAGACCGGTGACGCCAGCCGCACGGTGATCCACCATCTGGGCTGTTTCGTGATCCGCCGCGATCCGGCCAATTGGGTCCGCATCCTTGGCCCGCGCGCCTCTGCCGGATCGTTGCATCACGCCATTTAGACGGCGATGACTGCGGTGGTTTAGTTGAACGGGATCGGTCTGTTGCCCGCCACCCGGACGTAATTAGCCCGGTCGCGACCCGCACGCTGCGGCACGATCATCGAGGTCAGACACGACATTGGAAAACCTGAAAACCTCAAAAACCCGATTTTAATTGCTTTATCTTGAGGCATCGTTATTTTCCTCGTAGGAAAAACCCCAAGGCACCGCTGAAAGCTGCGGCCTTGATCTATTGCCTCGGATAGCTGGCTTAGCTTAAACCACATCCAATAAAATTTCGAAAAAAAGATCGCAAATAGAATGCCCGTTTTAAACCAAGACCCGCACCGGATCCGCCTTGAAGAGCGCGAGAAAGTGCTTGAAGTCGCCATCGGTCGCGAAGTTCGTGCCCATCGACGCAAAAAAGAAATCACCGTCGCCGAATTGTCTCAGATCACCGGATTGTCGATTGGGATGCTATCGAAGATCGAGAACGGCAATACCTCGCCGTCGCTGACCACGTTGCAGACCTTGGCCAATGCCCTGTCGGTGCCGCTGACCAGCTTCTTTCGCCGGTTCGAAGAGCGCCGCGAGGCGGTTCACACAAAGTCTTGCGAAGGCGTCGAAATGGACCGTGCGGGCACGCGGGCAAAACACCAATACAACCTGTTAGGCCACATTGGATCAAACGCCTCGGGGGTGATCGTCGAGCCTTACCTGATCACGCTGACGGCGGAGTCCGATATTTTCCCGACCTTCCAGCATGGCGGGATCGAAACGATCTATATGCTGGAAGGCGAGGTCGATTATCGCCACGGCGACGAAGTCTATCCGCTCAAACCCGGTGACACCCTGTTCTTTGACGCCGACGCGCCACATGGGCCAGAGGTGCTTGTGGCACTGCCAGCAAGGTATCTGTCAATCATCAGCTACCCGCAGAACAACTAGGGGCTGTGCCTATGCGGCAGACTGAAACGGCCAAGGGATGCCCGTTTTGAGGATCGCGTTTTGATGGCTTGCCACGCTCTTTGAGACGTTTTGCGACAGGCTTCGAAACCGGATTGTAATAGGCAGCAGCCAGTGCGGCTTGGAACAGCAAATGTCGAACAGACGGCCGCGCATGCCGTCCAAGAAACCTGCATCAATGCGGACCTAGACCCAACTTTGACAGCAGCCTATTCAGGTTTGCAACGGCGGCTCGGCCTGCAAATCGGGCCAGATGCCGGGTGACGTTGGCTGACCGTCATCGAACTTTGACAGATACTCCAGCATCAGCGGGCGGTTGGCGATGAAGCCTTTGTAAGTCGCCAACTCATCGGGCAGATCGCGCACCACGCGGTGCAGTCGGCGGCCCCATTTTGGCATGCGCATCAGGTCTTGAAAGCTGCACAAATAGCAGCGGATCGGGAACACCAACCCGTTAAAGCGTGGCATGCGGTAGAAGGTTTGCACCTCGACCCGCAAATGCTGTTTCGCACCGATGTTGTCCGGCGTCAGCGAGGTCTTCTGGATACCCCATCTATGGTAATTCTCGGGGCTGGTGTCCAACAGCGGGTTCACCGTCAGCGTCCAGTTCAACCGCCGTGCGGGCGCGCCTTGCTGGATGTTCAAAAGGAATTTAAGGGCACGCACGAAAATGCCCTTTTCATGGGCCAGCGGCACCGGCGCGTGCCACTCGAAAAGTTCATACCGATGTCGAAATCAAGGCTCCAATCGGCTTGGGTCGCGACCATGCCCGCATCCATCCACAGGTTATCATCGCGTTGATCCAACACGCAAAAACCACCTTGGATCTGGCGTGTGATCTATTCCATCGGGCCGTATGGCAAGGTGGCCTCGTCCATGAAAGCAAAGCTGTGATCAATGCCCAGCGGTTTGTTGACCCAGCGCCATTTGTCACCATCGCGCTGCAATTCGAACGGGTCCGGGTAATCCTCGGATTTCGAGACCATGATCAGCTCTAGCAGGTCCCAACCCGCCAGCACCAAATGCGGCAGCGACTGACACCGCAGCGGGTCGTCGGCCAGCACCGGCGCACGGTCACGCATCTCGCAGACATAAC
>JBLIGH010000348.1:0-3499 GCA_047636855.1 Pseudorhodobacter sp. | reverse complement strand
AATTCCCGATCCAGAGCGCAGGCTTTCAGCGTTTCCGCATCAATTGTCAGGCGGGATGAACCAGCGGGTGATGATCGCTATGGCGATTGCGTGCAAACCCAAACTGCTGATTGCGGACGAACCGACTACGGCGCTGGATGTGACGATTCAGGCGCAGATCCTGGATCTATTGGCGACGCTTCGCAACGAAACGGGGATGGGTCTTGTTTTGATTACGCATGATATGGGCGTGGTTGCGGAAACGGCAGAGCGGGTCAGCGTGCAATATGCAGGTCAAAAGATCGAAGAGCAGCCGGTGCTGCCGCTCTTTGACACGCCGCATCACCCCTATACCGGCGCCTTGCTTGATGCTTTGCCAGAGCGTGCCACCGAAAAGCGCCTTCCAACGATCCCCGGTGTTGTACCGGGTCAGTTTGACCGCCCGGCTGGGTGCCTTTTCTCGCCGCGATGCAAATTCGCTGATGCGAAATGCAAGGCCGAGGCACCGCATACGATGGGGGCTGATTTAGGATATGCCCGCTGCTTTTACCCGCTTAACGCTGCAGAAAGGGTCGCCTCATGACCGACCCCGTAATGATTGCGACAGCCCTTGAGCGCCACTATGACGTCAGCAGCGGATTTTTTCGCAAACCAAGCATTTTGCGCGCTGTGGGGGGCGTGGATTTCGCGCTTTACCCCGGTAAAACGCTCGCGGTTGTGGGCGAAAGTGGCTGCGGAAAATCGACGCTCGCGCGCTTGGTAACGATGATCGAAGAGCCCACATCAGGCTCTTTGTTGTTAGACGGAAAACCGATGCTGCCCGAGGATTGGGTAAACCTGCGCCAGTCGATTCAAATCGTCTTTCAGGACCCTTATGGCTCGCTGAACCCGCGTCAGCGGATTGGGGCCATTCTGGAAGAGCCGCTTAAGATCAACCGCAAAGAGATGAGCCGTCCCGAGCGCGAGGCCAAGGCCCGCGAGATGCTGGGTTTGGTCGGGTTGAGGCCGGAACATTACGAGCGTTATCCGCATATGTTCTCGGGCGGGCAGCGTCAGCGTATCGCCATTGCACGCGCCTTAATGCTGGACCCGAAGGTCTTGGTGTTGGACGAACCGGTCTCGGCGCTGGACCTTTCGATCCAAAGTGCGATTTTGAACCTGCTCGTTGATTTGCAAGAACGCCTGGGCCTCGCCTATATGTTCATCAGCCATGACTTGGGTGTGGTGCGTCACGTGGCCGACGAAGTGATGGTCATGTATCTGGGTCGGGTTGTTGAACGGGGCAGCAAGGAGGCGCTTTTTTCCGCCCCCAAACACCCCTACACGGTCGCCTTGATATCGGCCGCGCCGCAAGCAAACCCTGCCAGTGTCAAAAAGCGGATCAAGTTGACTGGCGAGTTGCCTTCGCCGCTTTCCGTACCGGCGGGCTGTCCCTTTGCGCCGCGTTGCTGGAAAGCGCAGGACCGGTGCCGCGCCGAGCGACCCGATTTGGGCGTAGAGCCGCATTCTGCGGCCTGTTACTTTCCCGAAGGATAATCACTCAAAACACTGAAAATATTATAAATTCATTTGATTTCATCGCAACGGCTTTGGGCCGTCATATCGTCAGATGCTGCCGCAATACTTTGCTTTTGAAGGCCTCAGGCGCAGGATAACATCGACGCCTCGACTGCGGTTGTGAATGCCGCACGTCCAATCATCTGGCCTCGGCAGCACGGGTGTGCCCCGCAAAGACAAAAACCAGCCCTTCGCCGGCCAACATGTCCAATGCAACCTACAGACCCTAAATCGTAGTCGCCGCAGGCGTATGGGGGGTACTGCTGGCATTATGGCCCACAACGCCTGCACGACGGGCCAAAGCAATTGACAACCATACCCAGGCACCCGCGATGGCACCGCCGCAGACCAATCGTTACGCGGCCATGTTCCGTGCAGACGCGGGTTAAGATGGCAGCGCGCTAAGCCCAAACTCGGCGGCAATTGCATTTAGGTCAGCAACCAAGGCCGCATGGATCGGCACGCCATTTGCAAGCCGGGCTGCAACGGATGCTTCGCGCCCGTCCCCCGGCACCCGCACTGGCGCATAGCCCGGCAACGGCGCGCTCGAGCGCATCTCACCAAGCGCGCGGTCCGAATGTGCTGCAAAATCCGCAGGGTCGCCAAAAGCAGCTATATTGATCGCGGCCACAAACTGGCCAGTGTTTGTGGGGCTGGTGGTGTCAGAGGTGAAATCAACCACATCAGACCCAAACGCCGCACCGTTTAACACCCCCGCCAGCATCCCGATCGCCAGCGACAACCCATAGCCTTTGGCCCCGCCAATCGGCAGCAAAAACCCATCGCTGCGTTTTGCAGGGTCCGTCAACGGCTTGCCGTCTTTACCCACCATCCAGCCTTCGGGCATCATCTCGCCCCGCTGAACCAGCGTCTTTATCTTGCCCATCGCAGCCACGGTTGTCGCCATATCCAGAACAAAAGGATCAGGCCCACCACTGGGCGCAGAGATCGCAATCGGGTTCGTTCCAAGCAAAAGGTCCGTACCGCCAAATGGGGCCACATGGTTGGCGCTGCCCACTGCGGCACACAGCCCGATCATCCCATTCTTTGCCTGCGGGCGCACATAAAGCGCTGCAGGCCCCGCGTGGTTGCCGCCCCGAATACCGACCCAACCAATCCCCACATTGCGCGCTTTTTCCATCGCCAGATCACAGGCCCGCTGCATCGCAAGATGCCCAAGCCCGTTGCCTGCGTCGATCACCGCAATTGCCGGTGTCTCGGTCAGGATCTTGAGGGTTGGCGTGGGGTTACAGCCGCCGTCGCGCAGCCGTGCAAGGTATTGGCGAAGGCGGAACAATCCGTGGGTGTCGTGCCCCAAAACATCCGCTTCAACCATCAGTCCCGCCACGATCTGTGCATCGGCGCGCGGAACACCAAGCTTTGTAAATGCGGCGACAGTGAAAGCCGTGAGCGTTGCAACCGAGAAATGGATATCAGCCATCTTCCCCCCCCAACACACGTTCCTTTTGCCAAAACACAACGGTGCGTTGGGTCCAAGTGACAAGCGCGTAAAGGCAAAGGCCAATCAGGCTAAGATACAAGATCAGCGAAAACACCCGTGGCGTATTCAACTGAGACGCCGCAACACGGATCAGCTCGCCGAAGCCTTTGCCGCCGCCCAGAAACTCGCCGGTAATCGCACCGGCCATGACGCCAACAGCGCCAATTTTGACACCCGTAAAGATCTGCGGCAACGCTTTTGGAAACTTCATCTTGATCAGGGTTTGCATCCGCGTGGCACCCATCGTTTTGAACAACATCCGCGAATTCATGTCCGACGCGTGCAAACCCGCAGCGGTGCCCACGACGATCGGGAAGGTTGCGATAAAACACGCCAGCGCCACTTTCGATTCAATGCCAAACCCAAGCCAAGCGACAAATAGCGGCGCAAAAGCAACCTTGGGCATCGTATCAATCGCGACCAGATACGGCATGATCGCCTTTTCACCAAAGCCGGTTTCAC
>JBLIGH010000347.1:0-3555 GCA_047636855.1 Pseudorhodobacter sp. | reverse complement strand
ATAGGAGGCCGAAGAGCCTCTATAGGCTTGCCCGTTGAAAAACGTATTCGGGCACTCATAGATGAGGCGGCAGACATGACACTATTTTCACGGCGGGTTTTTCTCGGATCTTCAGGTGCGGCTTTGGCTTTGTCTGGCTGCGCGAATGGCATTGGGTCCAATGGCCCTGGCAGAATCGAAGCGCGGGTCGATAAAACCCGCGATTTCTTGTTTGGGACCTATCCCGGAACACGCGATCTGGCGACAAAATCATTCGGCGTGCTGTATATGCCTTTGATCACAGAAGCGGGGTTTGGCATTGGCGGCGCTTTCGGCCAAGGGGCCTTGCGGATCAATGACGCAACCGTTGACTACTATTCCGTAACCCGCGCGACCATCGGGTTTCAAATCGGCGCCCAGCAATATGCCCATGCGCTGTTTTTCCTGACTGAAGCCGCTTTGAGTGATTTCCGCCGTGCGCCAGGTTGGGCCGTCGGTGCCGATATTCGCTATGCAACGCCGGATCAGGGTGCAAGCCTTGGCAAAGAAACGACCGAGCTTTCCCCAGTGATTGCCTTGGTCTTTGGTCAGTCAGGCTTGATTGCCGGTGCGACTTTGGCTGGATCGAAATACACTCGGATCATTCCTTAAATCTTTCATTTTTCTGCGAAAAATTAGATTTTTCGCAGAAAAACTGTTCACATCTGAAATCAGCTTGTTACTTCAAGCGCTTGATAAGACTGGATGTGTCCCAACGACCGCCGCCCATATTCTGCACGTCTTTGTAGAATTGGTCGATCAAAGCGGTAATCGGCAGCGAAGCCCCGATTTCATTGGCGGTTGCCAGACAAATCCCAAGATCCTTGCGCATCCAATCAACCGCAAACCCATGCGTAAAATGGTCGTCCAGCATGGTTTGATGGCGGTTCGCCATTTGCCATGACCCTGCCGCCCCGCCCGAGATGACCTCGACCACGGCCTTACCGTCCATCCCGGCCTTTTCGCCAAAAGCCAAAGCCTCTGACAGGCCCTGCACCAATCCGGCGATGCAAATCTGGTTCATCATTTTGGCAATCTGGCCAGAACCGCTTTCGCCAAGCCGTTTGCACACCCGTGAATAGGCGGCGATGATCGGTTCAGCTGCGTCGTATTGCGCGGCGTCACCGCCACACATCACCGACAAAACGCCATTCTCGGCGCCAGCCTGACCACCCGAAACCGGGGCGTCAACAAAGCCAAGCCCGGCAGCTTTAGCGGCGGCTGCCATCTCGCGCGTGACTTGCGCGGAAACAGTGGTGTGATCGACAAAAATCGCGGCCTTATCCATGCCCGCAAATGCGCCATCAGGCCCAACGCAAATCGCCCGCAAATCATCGTCATTGCCGACGCAAGCCATCACAAATTCGGCACCCGATGCTGCCGCGCGCGGCGTCGCCTCGGCCTTGCCTGCGTATTTCGCAACCCAAGCCTCGCGCTTGGCTGCACTGCGATTATACACCGTAACGTCATGCCCTTTGGCGGCCAAATGCCCAGCCATGGGGAACCCCATGACGCCCAATCCCAAAAATGCTACTTTCGCCATTCTCTATCCCTTCCAATTGCCTCGACCCTCTGGATCGCATAGGTAACCACCATACTCCCGCCGTCAAGAACGGACCACAAATGCTGACTGTCTTTCGCTGGCTCATACGCTTATTCCTCGGCCTATTGGTGTTGAGCGGGCTCGTCCTCGCGCTTGTCTATTTCTTTTTGTCGCGCTCGCTTCCTGATTATTCAGAAAGCTTTACCTTGGACGGTGTCAGCGCAGAGGTCGAGATTGTCCGCAATAACGCCAATGTGCCGCATATCTTTGGGGCGACAGATCGCGATGTGTTCTTTGCGCTTGGCTTTGCGCATGCGCAGGACCGTCTGTGGCAGATGACGATGCTGCGGCGCACGGCGCAAGGCCGCTTGTCAGAAGTGTTTGGTGATCGAACGTTGAAGATTGACGAGCTGATGCGCCGCTATGACCTTTATACGAAATCGATCCAATCAGTACAGGTGCAAGACGCCCCGACCAGCGATGCGCTGGATGCCTATGCACGCGGTGTGAATGCCTGGATTTCCGAAGTGAACGTCAAAGCGCGCGGACGCGGCGCGCCCGAAATGTTTTTCTTCTCGAACGAGATTGCGGCTTGGCAACCGGCCGATAGCATCGCAATCATCAAGCTGATGGCCTTGCAGCTGTCCAGCCATCTGGAAAATGAAGTTCTGCGGGCGCGCACCTCGATGCTGTTGCCCGAAGCCCGGTTGCGCGATATTTTGCCCGATACCGAAGGCGCTGGCGTCACAGCCTTGCCCGATTTCGCCAGCCTGATGCCGGGCCTCAACCCAAATCAAACACACTATAAAATGGCTGAGGACCCGCTTTCCCCCTTCAAGGAACGCGCCTTTGCGGGGGCCTCAAATGCTTGGGCCGCGGCACCAGATCGGTCTGCCGCAGGCAGCGCCCTGTTGGCCAATGATCCGCATTTAGGCTTCACGGCACCAACAATCTGGTATTTGGCCCGGTTAGAGCTTTCATCAGGTGGGGTGATCGGGGCAACGATCCCCGGCATACCCGCCGTTTTGATTGGCCGTTCGGAAAAACTGGGCTGGGGGCTGACATCGTCTTATCTTGACGATCAAGACATCTTGATCGAGCGGGTGAACCCCGAGAACCGTGAAGAATACGCAACGCCCACGGGCTGGAAAGCGTTTGAGACGCGGCGGTCTATTATCACGGTCAAGGGCGCGGACCCGGTGACGATCACGCTGCGCTGGTCCGACAATGGCCCGATTCTGCCCGGCTCTCACTACAATCTGGCCAGCGTAACACCACCGGGCCATGTTGCCGCGCTGTCGTGGACGGCGTTTTCCAGCCAAGACACCTCGCTGACCGCAGCCATACGCCTGATGCAGGCCGGCAATATCGCCCAAGCGCTGGAGGCCGGTAGCCTGTTTGTGGCACCGTCGCAAAATCTGATGTTGGCCGATAGCGAGGGGATTGCATTGCAAGTTGTCGGCGCAATGCCCAAGCGCGATCCGGGTCATGACACCCAAGGCCGGATGCCTTCGCTGGGGGAAAAGGCACAGAACCGTTGGCAAGGCGTCTTCGATTATGCGCAAAATCCGCGCGTGCTTAACCCGACGTCGGGCATCTTGGGCAATACCAATAACAAAACGGTCGATGCGCCCTTCCCCAACCATGTTAGCTTTGAATGGGGCGACACACATCGCATTCAACGCTGGCTGACGCTGATGAAAACCCGCGAAGTTCACACCCGCGAAAGCTTCATCGAAGCGCAGCTTGACACCGTTAGCCCGATGGCACGCTCTATCTTGCCGTTGATTGGTGCCGATCTTTGGTTCACTGGCGCGCCTGCCGCCGAAGGCACAGACGAGCGCCGCCGCCAAACGGCGTTAGAGCTTTTGGCCGAATGGAATGGCGAGATGAACGAGCATCTGCCCGAACCGCTGATCTATTCCGCATGGATACGCGCCTTGCAAGACAGATTGATCCGCGACGAGCTTGGGCCTTTGGCAGATGAGTTCGAC
>JBLIGH010000346.1:0-3560 GCA_047636855.1 Pseudorhodobacter sp. | reverse complement strand
CGGTTGGAAATCACCCACCCAAAAGCTACGGAAATCTGCGACACCTTGGCCCCATATCTGCAAGACAGCCGCATTGTTTTCGAGAAAGGGGCTGCGAAATCCATGCGAGCGCAGTTCGATACCGCGAATGGGCCTAGAGTTTTGGGATGACGGCACGGTCCGCTTAAATATCTGATATCTTTATAGTTATTGGTGCCTCGAAGCCTTTGATAGCTGACAGCGTTGTCGCTTTCAACGCGGGCCATGATCAAGCCCGCCTGCACGGTGCGCAGTCCACCCTTGCCAGATTTCGGTTTTAAAACACCGCAAGGCAAGATGGTCATGCCACCAAATCGGCTTTGCACCTTATGACGCGAATTCGTGACCTGACATTTGTATTTGTTCGGGTTATCATACCCCTATGCCAATCTGGACCCGGATCAACGAAGCACTTGCCGCACTCGCCTCGGGCGAGGGGCTTTTGGCTATTTTCGACAGGTTGCGCGGCACGCCGGAAACCTCGCCAGAACGCTCGGTCGGGTTTACCATCGCGGTAATTGCACTCGGGGCGAAAATGGCCAAAGCGGATGGCCATGTCACCCGCGATGAAGTCACCACTTTCCGGCAGCTTTTCAACATTTCGCCAGCAGAAGAAGCCAATGCAGCCCGGGTTTTTAACCTTGCACGTCAAGATGTTGCAGGGTTTGAGGCCTATGCAAGCAAGATCGCGGCGATGTTTCCCGACAATGATCATAAAACCCTGATCGATCTACTCGAGGGGCTGTTTCACATCGCAATGGCCGATGGCGTATATCACCCGAATGAGGATGCTTTCTTGCAAGAGGTCGCGCGCATCTTTGGGATCGGTCAGCCTTGCTTCCGAGCACTGCGCGCCCGATTTGTCGAAGGCGCGCCGCGTGATCCCTATGATGTTTTGGGGGTCTCGCCGGATGCCAACAAAGAGCAATTGCGCGCCGCCTGGAAGCAAGCGGTTCGCGACAGTCACCCAGACCAGTTGATAGCGCGCGGCGTGCCTGCCGAAGCCGTTCAACTTGCCACTCGCCGCTTGGCCGCAATCAACGCGGCCTGGGAAGAGATCAATGGCAAGCGCGCGGCCTAATGGCGCCCTGCGCCTTGCCACTTACAATGTCGAATGGTTCAACGCCTTGTTCAATGACGATGGCGCACTGCTGTTGGACGGCGAACGTTCGGCGCGCTACAAGGTTAGCCGCGCAGAACAACTGACCGCACTTGGCATCGTTTTCACCGCGATGGACGCCGATGGCGTGATGATTATCGAAGCGCCCGATACCGGATCGCGACGCTCTACCCTGCGGGCCTTGGAGAACTTTGCGGCCCATTTCCAGTTGCGCGCGCGCCGTGCAATCACCGGGTTTGTGAGTGAGACCGAGCAAGAGATTGCTTTCCTTTTTGATCCTGACCGCATTTCGGCACAGCATAGACCGCAAGGGGCGCCCCCAGCTCATGCCGACCCAAAGGGCGTTGCGCGGTTTGACGGCGTGTTTTGGCATGATCTAAATGTCGATGCGCACCCCGAGCGTATTCGGTTTTCAAAACCACCCCTGGAACTCGCGGTGGAAACACCACAAGGCCCGCTGCGGTTGATCGGGGTCCACGCGAAGTCCAAAGCCCCGCACGGCGCGCGCAACGCGGCGGAAGAGACGCGCATCGCGATCGAGAATCGCCGAAAGCAGCTTGCGCAATGCCTGTGGTTGCGCGCCCGGGTCGAGACGCATCTGGACGCGGGCGACCCCTTGTTGGTGATGGGGGATTTCAACGACGGGCCGGGTTTGGATGAATATGAAAAACTGTTCGGCCAATCCGGGATTGAGATTGTGATGGGTGTGGCAGATCGCCCCGAGCGGCAAATGTCAGAACCGCATGCGCAGATGGTTCTGGGGCGCCGCGTCGGAATGACCCCGACCTCGGCCCGGTTTTACAACCGCCAAAAACGTCGGTATTTCGGCGCATTGCTGGATTTCATTCTGGTTTCGCCTGATCTGGCGAAAACCGAGCCTTTATGGCGTATCTGGCACCCTTTGGACGACCCGGACTGTTGGCGCGTGCCAGAACTGCGCGAAGCGTTGTTGACGGCCTCTGACCATTTCCCTGTGACGATTGACCTTATTTTCCAAAATCAAAGCGATGCAGAAAGGATCTGAAAATGCGCCGTGATACTGCTTATATCAAGAAGCTGAACCTCAAAGCCTTGCTTTTTTCGACGGTTTTGGGCTGCCTGCCATTGACGGCTTTGGCCGAAACAGCACCCGAAACAGATGGCAAAGCCGAAGGGTTGAGCCTAATGGAGCGTGGCATGCAGCTGTTTTTCCAAGAGCTGCTGAATGACATGGAACCTGCGCTGGATGACATGGCAAAGGCGCTGAAAGAATTTGAACCGATGGCGCGGGAGTTGGCCGAGATGATCGGCGATGTGCAAAACTTTGAGCCACCAGTGCAAATGCCCAATGGCGATATCTTGATCCGCCGCAAACCCGGCGCGCCGCCCTTGGAAAAGAGGCCGCTCGAAAAGCCGGAAGGTCAAATCGAGTTGTGAGGCAACAAAGGGGGGCTGTCTGCCCCCCAACGGCCTAACGGCCTCCCCCCCGAGGATATTTTTGAACAGATGACGGGGGCGCGCGTTTACGGGCGGGTTTCGCGGATCAAGCGCAGGATGTCTTTTGCCGCTTCGGGTATATTGGTGCCGGGGCCGAAGATGGCTTTGACACCGGCATCATAAAGAAATTGGTAATCTTGTTGTGGGATCACGCCGCCACAAATCACCAAGATATCGCCTGCACCTGCATCTTTGAGTGCCTGCACCAGTTTTGGGGCCAGGGTTTTGTGGCCAGCAGCTTGGCTTGAGATGCCGATGATATGGACATCATTGTCGATCGCGTCTTGGGCCGCTTCCTCGGGGGTTTGGAAAAGCGGGCCAACATCGACGTCAAAGCCGATATCGGCAAAGGCGGTGGCGATGACCTTGGCGCCGCGATCATGGCCGTCCTGACCCATTTTGACCACCAGCATCCGCGGGCGTCGGCCTTCTTCGGTCGCAAAGGCTTCGACATCGGCCTGAATGGCGGCAAAACCTGCATCGCCCTCATATGCCGCACCGTAGACACCGGCGAGGGTTTTAACCTCGGCACGGTGGCGGCCAAATACTTTTTCCATCGCCATACTGATTTCCCCAACTGAGGCCCTTGCACGCGCGGCATCAACCGCCGCTTCCAAGAGGTTACCACCGTCTTTGGCCCGGCGAGAAAGCTCGGTCAAAGCCGCGTCGCAAGCGCCCGTGTCCCTGCTGGCCCGCATTTTCATCAGACGCGCAATTTGACCTTCGCGCACTTTGACATTGTCGATATCGAGAATGTCGATCGGGTCTTGCTTGGCCAATTTGTACTTATTGACGCCAACAATCACCTCTTCGCCTTTGTCGATCATCGCCTGGCGGCGGGCTGCGGTTTCCTCGATCCGCAGCTTTGGCATCCCAGAGGCCACGGCTTTGGTCATGCCCCCCATATCCTCGACCTCTTGCATCAGGGTCCAGGCTTGCTCGGCCA
>JBLIGH010000345.1:0-3567 GCA_047636855.1 Pseudorhodobacter sp. | reverse complement strand
TCTCGCGCCCTAAAGGATCTGCTGCGAGGCGCGCACGATAGGCCTCATATTCTGCAAGATTTTCAATATTGTAAATGCCATAGGCCAAAGTAGATGAGCCTTCATGCGGTGCATAATAACCGACTAAATCCGCGCCACAGCGTGGGATCGCCTGACCCCAATTTCGGGCATATTGTGCAAATTTGACCTTCTGGTTCGGGTCAATATGATAGCGGATGATACAGGTCAGCATAGCAGCTCCATTCAGGTTACCCACCCTCTTTAACCGCTTGACGGATACGAATGCTTCGGCCAGCATCGAAGCATGAACAAAGTCCAGACATTGCCCGTATCGCCGCGTTGATCGGTGACCCCGCCCGCGCCAATATGCTGACAGCCCTAGTGGCGGGCCAAGCCCTGACCGCAGGCGAACTGGCGCGTGAAGCGGGCGTCACCTTGCAAACCGCCAGCAGCCATCTTGGCAAGCTAGAGCAAGGCGGGCTTTTGCACTTCACCAAACAAGGGCGGCACAAATATGCGCGCCTTGCCTCGCAAGATGTCGCCTCGCTTTTGGAAAGCCTGATGGGCCTTGCCGCCAAAACCGGCGCGTTGCGCACCCGCCCCGGCCCTAAGGATGCCGCCCTGCGCCATGCCCGGATCTGCTACAATCATCTGGCCGGTACTTTGGGGGTGCAAATGTACCAATCCCTTCTGGCGCATGGGCACCTGACCGCGGCGGCCACAGGCCCTATCCTGACCGCCAAGGGCCGTTGCTTCGCCACTGATTTTGGCATCGATCTGGCCGCATTAGAGGCCCGTAAAACCCCGCTTTGCCGTGATTGTTTGGATTGGAGCGAACGGCGCCTGCACCTCGCAGGCTCGCTCGGTCGGGCCTTGCTGACCCAGATCGGGGCCAAAGGCTGGGCCACCAGCCGCCAAACACCCAGCCGCATCGTTACCTTCACACGCCAAGGCGAGGCCGCGTTTACGGCCCTTTTTGCAAAAGGCAGCACCTAGGCTAAGGCCCTGTCACGCTCAAAACGGTTGATTATCCGATGATATCTTGACCAAACGAACTCTGGAACACGGGGTTTGGCACCAGCGGTCTACGATCCATATTTCATGACATGCGCCTCTAAGATGGTGCGCAGGCTATCCGTATCGCTTGGGCCCCTGACAATCTGCATCATCTCACCCTTGGCATCGAACAAAAGCAACGTGACGTGCGGTACGTTGTATTTTGCAGCCAACACTCTGCCATCATCTGTTTTGATATTGGCGACCAAAAACGTAACGGCATCTTTTTCAAACGCTTTCAAGGCACTGCGCGTTTGACGTTGAAGCGTTCGGCACAACACGCATTGCGGGTCGTGAATTTGCACAACAGTGGGCGTGCCCTGCCCAATTCTGGTCAGATCAGCTTCATTGACCTTAGCCTGAACGTATCGGACAGAGAAAAACCCCGTTGCCGCAAACACCGGCAAGGCAATCGCCGCATTGCGCAAAAAGCTGCGCCGGCTCGCAGCCTTGGCTTTTGCAGTTGCGGCCACAGTATTGCTTTGCGGCTCGTGGCGCTTTTCGGACGGCTTTTTGCGGGGCTTTTTCATGTATTATTGCTCACCTACACAAGGAACAGAGCGATCCCCCATTTTATCATCCGGGGCGGGAATCGTCAAATGATCCGAACCTGCGTTCCAATTGGGGCGACCGCGAACAATTCTTCGACCTGCTCGTTGTAAAGACCGATGCAGCCGTCAGATGATGGCCGCCCAATCTTACGCGTGTCATGCGTGCCATGAATTATGTAGGCGGGCCATGACAAATACATCGCATGGGTGCCAAGCGGGTTGTCGGGGCCGGGTGGCAAATAGTGCCAGTCCGGAAACCGCGCGATCATCGACGCGGTGGGTGTCCAGTCGGGGCCGACCTTCTTGCGCACGATTTTGGTATAGCCGCGCTTTGTCAGCTCGTCCGTTCTGGGGACCGAGGTTGGATAAACGCGGTAATCCGTGCCATCTGAATTCCAGTAATGCAAGGCGCGCGAAACGGTATCCGCCACAATCGTCGCAACACCCAACGTATCGAAATGGTCCTGCCACATTTGCGAACTGAAGCTAGAGATGTTGCTGCGAACCCTGCTTGTGCCATCCTGCGCCAGCAATAGGCCAGGCGTCGCCAAACCCGTTGCAAAAGCCGAACCCGCAAGGATCACTTTACGCCGCGATAACCGATATTTCATCATGACCTCCATTTGCCCGCAAAGTTTCATCCCCGCGCAAACTGTGCAATCGAACAAATATCACAATGTTGTCAGATCATCGAAAATCCAGCACCAAAACGCAGCCATTTTAGGGCCTTAAACGAATGTCGATGCGAACATCACCGTTCAAACGAGCGGCATTCATCCCTCAAACAAATCCCCAAAACCAGCCGTCACCGCCTTTGATCCGCCAAAATCAGCTCTGCCCCCTTCCACCCCATCAAGATTGACGGCGCATTGGTGTTGCCTGCAATGATATTGGGGAAGGCAGAGGCGTCGCAAACCCGCAACCCCTCGACCCCTTTCACCCGCAACTGGTTGTCCACGACATCACCCATCCGGCAGGTGCAAGACGGGTGATAAACCGTGCCAGAGCGCGCGCGGATGTCAGCGATCATATCCTCATCCGAAACCACCTGCGGTCCGGGTCGCAATTCCTCGGCAATCACCGAGGCCATCGGCGCTTGTGCCGCAATCTTGCGTACAAATTTCGCGGCTGCCAGCATCTCCTCGATATCGTGATTGGTGCCATAGGCATTGGCCATGATTTCGGGGGGCTGCAACGGATCGGCCGAGCGCAGTTTGAGCCAGCCGCGCGAGGTCGGGCGGCAATTCGACAAGCCAATCGATACACCGGAAAACGGGTCTGGCGTCAGCAAGGGTCGCTCGCCCGGTTTTGGCAAAAGGGTCGAGAAGGCCTGAAAATACAGCTGCATATTAGGGCGGTCCAGATCCGGCGAGGTGCGAAAGAACCCGCCGCCATGATTGATGCTTTTCGACAGCACCCCGCGCCGCGTCAGCAGATATTGCGCCCCAACCCGCAGCTTGCCCCACCAAGGCCGCAGCTGGTCATTATACGTCGGCACATTCATGCGGTAGGTGTAGTTCAAGCCTTGATGATCGCTTAAATTGGCCCCGACATGAACGTTCTCTTGCACCACATCCAACCCCAGACGCTGCAAGTCCGCACCCGGCCCAATGCCTGAAAGTTGCAGCAATTGCGGCGAGTTAATCGCCCCGCCCGCCAAAATAACTTCGCGCGCCCGCAAAACCTCGCGCACACCACCGCGCAGATATTCGACACCAACCGCGCGCCGCCCTTCAAAAAGCACCCGCGTCGCATGTGCCTGCGTGATAACCCGCACATTCGCCCGCTTCATCGCAGGCCGCAAAAAGGCCCGCGCCGCTGAATTGCGCCGCCCACCTTTGATCGTCATCTGATAGATGCCAGCGCCTTCTTGTTGCGCGCCATTGAAATCCGCCACTTGCCCCAGACCTGCCGCCGCACAGGCGTCAAGATAATTGCCAACCAAAGGATGCAACCCCTC
>JBLIGH010000344.1:0-3570 GCA_047636855.1 Pseudorhodobacter sp. | reverse complement strand
GTCGAATTTGTCGCGACTGACTGGAAAACATTGGTCGCAGGCGTCACCGCCGGCACCTACCACCTTACCGGCTCTGCCTCGATCAGCCCGGCCCGTGCCAAGGCGGCTGGCTATTCCGATAGCTATTTCAGCTTGGCAACCGTGCCGTTGATCAATGTCAAAGATGCCGGAACATATCTGGAATGGGCCGATCTGGACAAAGCGGATGTGACCGTTGCCGCGACACTTGGCACGACACAAGAACAGCAGGTCAAAGCCTTCTTTCCGAATGCACAGCATAAGATCGTCGAAGCCCCGGCCCGCGATTTTCAAGAAGTGCTGTCGGGCCGTGCCACAGCGCATATCACCTCGAACGTCGAGGCCTATAAGCTGGTCGAGAAATACCCAGAGCTGATGATCGTTCCGGTTTCTGCGCCCCGTGCCAGAACCCCGGTCGCGATGCTGATGCCCCAGGGCGATCAAATCTGGATCAACTACGTCAACACATGGATCACACTGAAAAAAGAAGACGGGCTGTTTGACCAGCTCGCTGTCAAATGGCAACTTTCCAACTGATCCAAAAAAAGGGCGCCTTCGGGCGCCTTTTTCAACTAAAGGCTGCGCCCCATGCTGACGCTCTATTCTGTTCCCCATAGCCTTTATTGCTGCAAGACCCGGTTGCTGTTGCGCGCCAAAGGGCTGGACTGGCAAGAGTTGGATCCGCCCGGTGGCGCCACATCGCCTGCGTACCGCGCCCTCTTTCCCTTTGGCAATTTGCCGGGTCTGGTAGACGGCGATTTCGCACTAAGCGATAGCGAGGCGATTGCCGAATATATCGAAGAAACCCGGCCCCTACCCCAGATGTTGCCTGACGGCGCGCAGGCCCGTGCCAGAATGCGCGAACGCGGGCGGTTTCATGACACGCGGTTGGAACCGGCCTTGCGCGGGCTGTTTCCGCAAGTGGCCCAGCCCAATGCGGCGGCGGTCGCTACAGCGATCGAGGCTATCAACATGCGCCTTGATCAATTGGCGCATCTGGTGGCGCAGCCCGTGCCCTTTGGTTTGGGCGATTGCGGCTACCCGCCCACGTTTTTATGGATCGAGTTGCTGGTTGCCGCGTTGGAGCAACCGATCCTGTGGCCAAAGGCGGTGCAGACCTACCGCGCCGGGCTGCAAGCTTTGCCTTTCGTCGCTGCCGAAATGACGCAATATCGCCCGCATGCCGAGGCTTGGGTGATCAGCAAACGCCCGTAGCCTGCCCGCCTGCCCGAAAAACCGGGCGTTAAGGCGTTCAAAACAAGAAAGGTTTGGCCTTCATCGTGTCCGGGATCGCTGCACCAAGCCGGGTCAGGATGCTGGGGGCCAGCGCCAATTGATCCAGCAACGTCCCGGTCGCGGGGCCACTGGCATCACCGAAGTAATACAGCGCGAAATCCTGTTGATCCTCGCCCGCGCCACCATGATGGCCACGTGCAGATTGGCCATGATCAGCGGTCACAATCACCTCATACCCCGCCTTGCGCCAACGATCGATCCAAGGGGCAAGCGTGGCGTCCAGCGCAAAGCAGGCATCATCCATCTCGTTCGCCTCATGGCCAAACCGGTGGCCCATACTGTCCAGCGTGCAGGTGTGTAACATGCCATATTGCAGGTCAAAACGCTCGGTCAGCATTGTCAGCGTGGCGAACAGATCATTATCCGCTGGGGTGGTCTGATTGATCAGGTTGTAGCCATGCATGCTGTGAAAGCGGCCATGGTTGATCGCCATGCTCTTCGGCTCGTCATATTCCAGATCACGGACCGGATCGAACGGCGCGCGGTTGAAAAACTCGGACCAAAAGGAATGCGCCACAGCACCGGTGGTGCCACCAGCCAGACGGGTTTGCGAAAAGATATCGGGCAAATCCAGACGCTGCACCGCTTCGTTGCCCCAAGCGCCATGCACCTGCGGCGGCGTGCCGGAATGGATCGAGGCATAACAAGAGGCAGAGGTCGAGGGCAGGACCGAGCGCATTTTCCACACGCGCGCCTGGCCCCGCGCCACCCAGCCTTCAAGATTGCCGAACAACCGCCGCCAGTTGCGGTAAGGCACACCGTCTAGAATGATCAGCAACAGCTTTGTCATGTTTCACCAAAAGAGAAAGGGCGGCGCTGCGGGTCAGTTGCCCGCAGCCTCCATTTTACGAGTGGCGATGTTTTCTTCCAACCAGCCAAGCCGCATCTCTGGCACAGATGACAACAACAGATCGGTGTAATCATCGAAAGGCGGCGCTAAAACATCGGATTTTGTGCCGTAGCGCACGACTTCGCCGCGGTACATCACGGCAATACTGTCGGCGATGGCCCGCACGGTCGCAAGATCATGGGTGATGAACAGATAGGCGACATTTTCGATCTTTTGCAGATCCAGCAGAAGCTTCAAAATACCATCCGCCACCAGCGGATCCAACGCCGAGGTCACCTCGTCGCAGATGATCAGCTTTGGCTTTGCCGCAAGCGCGCGCGCAATGCAGACCCGCTGCTTTTGCCCGCCCGAAAGCTCGGCTGGATAGCGGTCGATAAAGCCAGCGCCCATCTCGATCTCGTCCAGCAATTCCTGAATGCGCTTTCGCTTGGCCGCACCTCTCAGACCGAAATAAAACTCTAACGGACGCCCGATAATAGTGCCAACCGTCTGGCGCGGGTTCATCGCCACATCGGCCATCTGGTAGATCATCTGCATTTCGCGCAGGTCTTCCTTAGAACGTGCGTTGAAATCCGCAGCCAATGTGCGCCCGGCAAAGGTGATGTTGCCAGATGACGGCGGCAACAACCCGGTAATCACCCGTGCCAGCGTCGATTTCCCCGACCCGCTTTCGCCCACAATCGCCAGTGTTTGCGCCTCTGGCAGCTCAATGGTTACATTTTTGAGCACGTCAAAACTGGTGCCACGGTAGCGCGCGGTGATGCCCGAAACCGAAAGAATCGGGGCGCCACCCGATTTCTCTTGGTGATCGATCGAGCGGACAGAAACCAGCGCCTGCGTATACGCTTCGGTCGGACGGTTGATGATATGATCGGTGGTGCCATATTCAACCATATTGCCACCGCGCAAAACCATGATGTTATCGGCGACCTGCGCGACAACCGCCAGGTCATGCGTGATATACAAAGCGGCCACACCCGTCTCGACAATAGCCTCTTTGATCGCGGCCAAAACCTCGATCTGCGTGGTCACATCCAGCGCTGTCGTCGGCTCGTCAAAGATGACAAGATCCGGCATAGAGCAAAGCGCCATCACCGTCATCACGCGCTGCAACTGCCCGCCAGACACCTGATGCGGATAGCGTTTGCCGATGTTTTCGGGATCGGGCAGCCCAAGCCGCGCAAACAGGCTGATCGCGCGTTCTTCCGCCTCGGCCCGGCCCAGGACGCCGTGGTGCAGCGTGGCTTCAATCACCTGCTCCATCAGTTTTTTCGCGGGGTTGAAGGCGGCGGCCGCGGATTGTGCGACATAGGTAACTTCCCGGCCGCGCAAAGCCCGCAAGCCCGAAGCATTCGCTTGCAACACATCGCGCCCATTGATCAGCACTTCACCCCCGGTCAGGCGCA
>JBLIGH010000343.1:0-3624 GCA_047636855.1 Pseudorhodobacter sp. | reverse complement strand
TCTGCAGCAGGTACGCTTCAACATTGTGGTAGAGGTGGAACCGGTCGCACAGCCGCTTGAGGATGACGTTGACCGCATCCTGTCCTATGATCGGCTGACCGAGGCGATTGGATATGAGCTTGCAGCCGAGCGCCTCAACCTACTGGAAACCTTGGCGGACCGTATTGCGACGCGAATTCTGGCCGAGCCGCAGGCTTACCGTGTTTTTGTGCGGATCGAAAAGATCGACCGTGGTCCTTTTGATCTGGGGGTAGAAATTGTTCGCACCCGTGTTGACGCTTTTGCCGGCGACACTCTTCAGTCAGAAGCGCCGCAACCTAGGGTTGCTTTTTTATCTGATACGGTATTTCAAAACGCGAGACTGAGCGATTGGATCGATGAATTGGCGCAGGATGCACCGCTTATCTTGACCGTCGGCGCTTGTGACAGCGTCACACCGCAAAGCCAGAATGCGATGGCGCAGCGTCGGATTGATCTGCTTGCGATTGAACAAAATGCTTGGGTGCTTGCAGCCCGTGACCGCCGCTGTATCGTTGTCGAAACGTTGACAGAGTTGGATTGGGCAATGAAGAATGGCCAGATCTGCGTTTGGGCGCCGACAAAAATAGTGTTGGATGCGGTGGATGGCCCAAAGGTTAATCCCCGCGAGACGCAAGCACTGGCGGTTTGGTTTGCAGAGTTCATCGGTGCTTTTGAGTTTATCGCGATCGGCGAGCCCCCCGTGACAGCCGGGGTGCCGACCCGCCAATTAGAGATGACGTGAACCGTGAAAGGCCTGCTTCAACCGATTGTGGTAACGCGAAAGTTGCCGATCCATGACAGGGCACAGCCGCTGGCCGGCAGCCGGTATGTGGGCTTTCGCGACGTGGTGTTGCAGGGCAAAGTGCAAACGACACCGCTATCAGAAGGCCAACACCAGACATTGACGTCCCTTCGACCAATGCTGTGTGGTCTGACATTGGACCGGCCTCGAATTATGGGCATTTTGAACATCACACCGGATAGTTTTTCGGACGGTGGCGACCTGCCTTCTGTCGCCTCGGCGGTCGCCCGCGCGCAAGCGATGGTCTTGGCCGGTGTTGATATTTTGGATATCGGCGGCGAAAGCACGCGGCCGGGGGCTGCAGATGTTTCCATCGCCGAGGAAATCCGTCGAACCGAGCCGGTGATAAACGCGGTCCGTGCGGCGGGGGTGACAATACCGATCAGTATCGACACGCGCAAAACGGCTGTCGCCCGCGCGGCGATTGCCGCAGGGGCGGATATGGTGAATGATGTGTCGGCCTTTCGGTTCGACCCGGAACTGGCGGATTTGGTCGCTGAAACCAGTGTTTTTGCTTGCCTGATGCATTCCAAGGGCGACCCCGCCTCGATGCAAAAATCCCCCCAGTACCGGGATGTTTTGGCTGAGGTCTATGACCATTTGGCGGAACGGATCGAATTCGCGCAATCTGCGGGGATTGCGCGCGATAATTTGATCGTCGATCCAGGCATTGGTTTTGGAAAGACTTTGCAACACAACTTGAGTTTGCTTCGGGGCCTGAGCGTCTATCATGGGTTAGGGGTGGCGATTTTGCTTGGGGCGTCGCGCAAGAAGTTCATCGGTTCGGTCGGTGGGGCGCAGGCCCCAAAAGATCGGATGCCGGGATCTTTGGCGGTGGCATTGCATGGGGCGGCAATGGGTGTGCAGGTTTTACGGGTGCATGACGTTGTGGAAACAAAACAAGCGTTGGAGCTTTGGCAAGCAATCCACGCAGGAGAGACTGAGGAATGAGCAGAAAGCTTTTCGGCACTGACGGCGTGCGTGGCACCGCCAATAGTTATCCTATGACGGCTGAAATGGCGCTGAAGCTTGGTGCCGCTGCCGGGCGTTATTTCCGCCGCGATAGCACTGGGGTGCACCGGGTGGTAATCGGCAAGGACACGCGGTTGTCAGGTTATATGCTGGAAAATGCCTTGACCGCTGGGTTGACCAGCACTGGCATGAATGTGCTGCTGCTTGGCCCGGTCCCGACGCCTGCGGTGGGTTTTTTGACCCGCTCGATGCGCGCCGATCTGGGTGTGATGATCTCTGCCAGTCATAACCCGGCGATTGACAATGGCATCAAGTTTTTCGGCCCCGACGGGTTCAAGCTGTCGGACGAGGCTGAGGCTGCGATTGAAGCGTTATTGCACGAAGAGATTGTGCCGGCGCAGCCTCAAAACATCGGCCGCGCAAAGCGGATTGATGATGCCCGTGGCCGCTATCAGGAATATGCAAAAACCACGTTTCCGTCAGGGCTGCGGCTGGATGGGCTGAAAGTTGTGATCGATTGTGCCAATGGTGCGGCCTACAAAGCTGCCCCCGAGGTCCTTTGGGAATTGGGGGCGGAAGTGATCCCGATTGGCACAACGCCCAACGGGATGAATATCAATGATCGATGCGGCTCGACCCATCCCGAAACGGCAGCAGAGGCCGTCGTTGCACATGGCGCTGATGTTGGAATTTGTCTGGACGGCGACGCCGACCGTGTGATGATCCTTGATCAAACCGGCCAAGTTGCCGATGGCGATCAAATAATGGCGATGATGGCCGCGCGTTGGGCTGATGAAGGTCGGTTGCGGGGCAATACCTTGGTGGCAACCGTTATGTCCAACCTCGGGCTAGAACGGTTTTTGCAAGGTCGCGGCCTGCATCTGGAACGCACACCCGTCGGGGATCGGTATGTGGTCGAGGCGATGCGGCGCGGCGGCTGGAACCTTGGTGGCGAACAATCCGGCCATATCGTCATGACCGATTACGCCACCACCGGGGATGGGCTGATCGCAGGTCTGCAATTTCTGGCGGAAATGGCCCGCACGGGGCAGGCCGCCAGTCATCTGGCCAAAAGCTTTGAAACAATCCCGCAGTTGTTGCGGAATGTGCGCTACAGCGCTGATGCCGAGCCGCTAAACTCCGCCGCAGTGCAAGCCGCCATCGCCGAAGGCGAGCGCCGATTGCACGGTGCCGGACGATTGCTTATCCGCAAATCGGGGACAGAACCTTTGGTGCGTGTCATGGCGGAATGCGAGGACGAGGCCCTTTTAATCGATGTCGTTGACGAAATTGTTGCGGCTGTAACATTGGCCGCTTCTTGATTGATTGCTTCTGGATTATAATAAACCTAATTTGAAGATCAAAACCCGGCTTGATAATCGCGGGAAAAATTGAGGCAAAAGCATGCGTAGAAGTGAATTAGAAGAGCGGCAATTGTGGTGCCCACCGGTCCCGGCTGACTTTCCAGCGCATTATGAATTCGGGGGTTATCCAGAACACCAAGTTATAAGAATTGCACGCAAATACTTGGGCCGTACCGAGAATATACATAGATCCTGGGCGCGTATCCATTACCATTTCCCTGAAACGGTCAATACTGCTGAGAGCCTTGATATATTAGAGTTCTCAACAGCGCATGGGGCGATGCTTGAGGTGTGGCGCCATTTGGGGCACCGCGTCCGCGGTACAGATTTTGGCGGGTGGCACGAGGATTACAACGCCAAGGCCACAAAGCCGAAATTTCTGGATGCAGCTTTCAGCAAAAGCCATAGCAATCGCGTTGCAGAGGTAAACTTGGGCTGGATTTACCAGCCGATCATCGAAAGCCT
>JBLIGH010000342.1:0-3625 GCA_047636855.1 Pseudorhodobacter sp. | reverse complement strand
TTTCCCATCATCTGCGTCATAAAACCACGTCTCCTCTTGCTTTCGACGGCTTACAATTAAGGCGCGCGCCAGGCTTTGGCAACCAAATTGCTCATATTTATTTACCACTTTGGATTTTTCTGAAATCGATCGGCGTTTCAGAAATCCAAAGATAATTGCGCTTGGGGCGCAAGTTTAGCACGGCGGTTTGCGGGTCGGGTGTAAAAACCTGCCCGCATCGGTTCGATCAAGATCGGCGGCGAGGGGGGCTGTGCAGGTTTGCGCGCCCCCCGCGCAGAGCTGGCAATATCGACAACCGCCTCTGGATAGCGCCTGCCAAGCACGCCCGCAGCCCCCGTCCAGCGCCACGGGCAATGCAAGAATGCATCGGGCACTGTCGCAAGCTCTGGCACCATACGGCGGGTGAAGCTGCCTGTCGGGTCAAAAAGCGCGCCAAGCTTGATCGGATCGCAATAGCGCCCCGCAGTCCGACCCGCGCCTGTGCTGTGCAATGCGGGCCAAAAGATCGCCGGGTCATAATCGGTGCTGCGCCGCGCCAATGCCGCCCCGGCTTTTTGCATGTCCAGCCGCAGGTGCGTCGCTGCAAAAGCCACCACCATACGGCGGGCGGGTTCGGGCAACCAACCTGTGGCATTCAGATAGCGCATCGCAGCATCGTGCAAAGGCAAGCCGGTTTCGCCATTCGTCCAAGCCGCCAAACGATCTTGATCGGATGTGAAAAACGCCACGGCGTCGATCCCTGGGCCGCCGGGGTCGCAAGCGTCAGGTTTGGCGGATTTCTGGTGCAGTCTCGTTTGATAGCTTTTCAGGCTTTGGGTCCAATTGCCTCCGGGTTTTTCGAGTTGCCGTTCGGCCACGGTGGCTGCCACCTCTGCACGCGACACCACCCCCGTGGCCAAATACGGCGACAAGCGCGAGGCATTACGCTCGGCGTTTTGTAAGGCGCAATCACGCGCTGCATAGTGTTCACCGCGCCGCGCCAGAAAGCTGTCCAGCAGCATCAAGCCTTGCGCCCGCCCGCCAATTTGTTGGTGCGGGCAGGGGGCCTCGGCCAATCGCAAGGCTTTGGCCGATGGGACCCCGCCCGGTTCCAGACCACTTAAGGGCTGCAGCGCGCTTGGCGTGGTGTCTTCAGGGGTTTGCGCCAGCTCCAGCCATTCCACGCCCGCCTGCCGCGCCCAATCGGCCACCCGAATGTTGCGGGCGTCAGACCATGGGCAACCCGCCTCGGCATGGCTCAAAATCCGGCCAATCCGGTGCTGGCGGCAAAACCGCGCCAAAACCTCGACCGCATCACCGACCCGCACCACCAGCGGTGCCCCCAAGGCTGCCAGATCATCGCGCAACCCGGTCAGGCATTCTGCCGTAAACGTCCATTGCCGCGCCGATTTATCGGGCTGCGCCCAATGCGCAGGCTCTACTATATAAAGTGGCAATACTGCGGTCGCACCCTGTGCATGACACAAGGCGTGGTGGTCTTGCACCCGTAAATCTCGCTTGAACCAGATGAGAACATTCATAGAACATATATCTACTCTCCCTTACAGATTCGTAAACCCCCTTTGGTGATCAGGCGGGATGGAACAGCGGTTGAACCCTGCATCCGCCGCCGCTAGGTTGGCGGCCAAGCGGGCGCGCCCGCATCTTCAGCCCGAAGGCCCGAAATGTCTGTGCACACCGCCCCCCAACCGATTCTGTTGTCGCAATACCAACCCTATCCTTACCGCTTGGATCAGGTGTCATTGGGCTTCACATTACATCCGACCCAAACCCGCGTCACAGCGCATCTGGCCTTTTCGCCCAACCCAGAACGCCCGGGAAAGCACGACTTACGGTTGGACGGCGAGCAATTGCGCCTGATCTCGCTGCAGTTGGACGGTGTGGCGCTGACGATCACACCCGACGATACTGGCCTGACGATTGCGGCCGATCAGTTGCCCGATGGCGCTTTCACATTGCAGACAGAGGTCGAAATCTCGCCCTCGACCAACACAGCGCTGGAAGGGCTATACATGTCAAACGGCATGTATTGCACGCAATGCGAGGCCGAAGGCTTTCGCAAGATCACCTACTACCCGGATCGCCCGGATGTGATGGCGCGGTTTGATGTCGCGATTACTGCAGGTCTGCCGGTGCTTTTGTCGAATGGCAATTCAACCGGGGCAGGGGCTTGGTCCGACCCTTGGCCCAAACCGGCCTATCTGTTTGCTTTGGTTGCGGGCGATTTGGTTGCGCATTCGCAGGATTTCACGACGATGTCGGGCCGCAAGGTTGAGCTGAATATCTGGGTGCGCGCGGGGGATGAACACAAATGCGCCTATGCGATGGACAGCCTGATCCGCTCGATGAAATGGGACGAAGAGGTCTATGGCCGCGAATATGATCTGGATGTTTTCAACATCGTCGCGGTCGATGATTTCAACATGGGGGCTATGGAAAACAAAGGGTTGAACATCTTCAACTCTAAATATGTTCTGGCCTTGGCGCAGACTGCGACCGATGATGACTTCGCCCGGATCGAGACGATTATCGCGCATGAATATTTCCACAATTGGACCGGCAATCGCATCACCTGCCGCGATTGGTTTCAGCTTTGCCTGAAAGAAGGGTTGACGGTGTTCCGCGACCACCAGTTTTCCGGCGATATGCGCAGCCATGCCGTGAAGCGGATCGAGGATGTCTTGACCCTGCGCGCCCGGCAGTTTCGCGAAGATGGCGGGCCGCTTGCGCACCCGGTCCGGCCCGACAGCTATGTCGAGATCAATAATTTCTACACAGCGACGGTCTATGAAAAAGGCGCCGAGGTTATTGGGATGCTCAAGCTGCTGGTGGGCGACGGTGGCTACAAGAAAGCCTTGGACCTTTATTTTGATCGCCATGATGGTGATGCCGCGACAATCGAGGATTGGTTGCAGGTGTTTGAAGATGCGACGGGCCGTGATCTGACCCAGTTCAAATTGTGGTATACCCAAGCCGGGACCCCGCGCCTGACGATTTCGGATGACTTTAAAAACGGCACATACAGCCTTCATATAAAACAAGAAAACCCAGAGACGCCGGGGCAGGCGGTCAAGAACCCCAAACATATCCCCGTGGCCATCGGTCTTTTGAACCCTGATGGCCGCGAAGTCTTGCCGACGGTTGTGCTGGAGCTGACGCAGGCGGCGCAAAGCTTTCAATTTGAGGGGCTTTCGACCCGTCCGATCCCTTCGCTTTTGCGCGGGTTTTCGGCGCCGGTGATTTTGGATCGCACCACCAGTGCTGCCGAACGCGCTTTGCTTTTGGCGCATGACACCGACCCTTTCAACCGCTGGGAGGCGGGCCGCGCCTTGGCCAAGGATGTTCTGTCGCGCATGATCACGGATCAGCAGCCCCCAAGCAGCGATTGGCTTGGCGCCGTGACAGCTGTCGCGCTGAATTCCAGCCTCGATCCGGCCTTTCGCGCGTTGACCCTGCGTCTGCCTTCGGAAGATGACATGGCCCAGACGCTTTATGCCGCAGGCCATGTGCCGGACCCGGCCGTGATCCATGCCGCACGCCGCCGCATGCATCTTGCGCTGGCCGAGGTGTTGGCGCCGCATCTGGCTGCAATGATTGACACTTTGGCCGTGCCTGGCGCTTTCAC
>JBLIGH010000341.1:0-3632 GCA_047636855.1 Pseudorhodobacter sp. | reverse complement strand
AGTTCATCTTGCTGGAAAAGCTGCCGCCCGGCGCGGCCATCGCAGAGCGTGACGTGGCACAGGCATTGGGCATCAGTCGCACGCCGCTGCGCGGTGCTTTGGCTATTTTGGAGCAAGACGGTCTGGTCGAATATTCGGTGACCCGACGTCCGCGTGTGGCGGACCCGTCGCTTGAGGAAATCTCGCAAAACCTCATGGTTATGGGGACGCTCGAAGCGCTTGCGGGCGAGCTTGCTTGCGCGGATGCCACCGATGCGGATATCCGCCAGATTGTCGCCTTGCAGCATGCGATGGAGGCCGGATCGACCAGCCTAGAGCCGCTTGCGTTTTTCCGAACTGATATGATGATGCATGAAGCGATTGTGCGGGCGAGCGGCAATATGCCTTTGATTGACACGCACCGCCAATATAACGCGCGGCTTTGGCGGGCGCGGTTCATGTCGTCGCAACGCAGCGCCGGTCGTGACCAGACCCTTGCCGAACATGCAGCGATCACCGAAGCGCTGTTGCGCCGCGACGCCAAGGCAACGGCTGCCGCGTTGCGGGTCCATCTCGCCTCGGCGGTCTCCAACTTCTCTGTCGCCTCTGAAGAGCGGCGGAACCTGAAATTGACGGAGTAGATCATGCGCCCCAGAATTGGACTTATTCCCGGTGATCCCAGTGGCATCGGCCCCGAACTTATTGCCCGGCTTCTGACCGACGAGGTTGCCGCACAGGCCGATATCTTGCTGATCGGCGATGCGCATGTGTTCGCACTTGGTCAAGCACAGGCGGGGCTGAGTTATGAAATGACGCAAGTGAACGCCGAGACAGAGGATTGGGCCGCCACCCCGCATTTTGCACTGCATGCGTTGAGCAGCATCGCCCCCGAACAGGTCGAGGTTGCGTGCAGCACCGAGGCCTCGGGCCGGTCCACCTTGCGGGTGCTGGATCAAGCGCTCGACTTTGTGTCGCGCGGCATTATCGACGCCATTGTCTTTGGCCCGTTCAACAAGGCTTCGATGCATCTTGCCGGGATCGGCCATTCGGACGAGCTGCACTACATGGCCGAAAAACTGGGTGCTACGGGCTACCTTTCCGAACTCAACACGCTGGACGGCATGTGGACCAGCCGCGTCACCAGCCATATCGCTCTCAAGGACGTGGCGGATGCCATCGATGGCCCGCGCATCAAGGCCGCGACGTATCTGATTGACCGGACCTTGCGGCGCGCCGGCTATGCGCGACCCCGTATTGCGGTGGCCGCCCTCAACCCGCATGCCGGGGATGGTGGGAATTTTGGCCGCGAAGAGATCGAAGTGATCGAACCCGCTGTGCGCCAGATGGCCCAGACGCAAATGTCGGTCGTCGGGCCATTGCCCTCGGATACGGTGTTTTTGAAAGTGGTTCGCGGCGAGATTGATGCCGTTGTGACGATGTATCACGATCAGGGACAAATCGCGTTGAAATTGCTGGGTTTTGACCGCGGTGTCACCGTGCAGGGCGGGCTGCCGTTTCCGGTTTCGACACCGGCGCATGGCACGGCTTTTGATATCGTCGGACAGGGCAGGGCGGATGTCGGGGCGACGCGCGCTGCGTTCACCGTCGCCTGCGACATGGTCCGAAATTGGGAAAAGGAGACAACAACATGAGTTTCAAACCGCATGGCAAGCATCTGATCGCGGGCGAATGGGTCGCGGGCGACCAAAGCTTCACCTCTGAACCAGCACATGGACCTGCGCATTCGTTCTTTGTCGGTACGCCCGATCTGGTGGACCGTGCAGCACGGGCCGCCGAGGACGCGTTTTGGAGCTTCGGTTCGGCCACGCGCGAGACCCGGGCTGCGTTGTTGAACGCGATTGCCGACGAGATCGAGGCCCGCGCCGAGGCGATCACCGAAATCGGAAGTCAGGAAAGCGGTCTGCCAGAGGCCCGGTTGCAAGGCGAACGCGGCCGCACCACCGGCCAGCTTCGGCTTTTTGCCGCACATATCTTGAAGGGCGATTATCTTGATCGGCGCCATGATCCGGCCCTTCCCGACCGCCAGCCGCTGCCACGCACCGATCTAAAAATGGTGCAACGGCCCATTGGCCCTGTTGCGGTTTTTGGGGCGTCGAACTTTCCGCTCGCCTTCTCGACTGCGGGCGGCGATACGGCGGCAGCGCTTGCGGCGGGTTGCCCGGTGGTGGTCAAGGGCCATTCCGCCCATCCCGGAACCGGTGAAATCGTGGCCGAGGCCATTCATGCAGCCATCGCGAAGACCGGAACGCACCCCGGCGTTTTCTCGTTTATCCAAGGGGGCAAGCGCGATGTCGGGCAGGCACTGGTTCAGCACCCGCTGATTAAAGCGGTGGGCTTCACCGGCTCGCTTGCCGGGGGCCGCGCTTTGTTCGATCTATGCGCACAGCGCCCCGAACCTATCCCGTTCTTTGGCGAACTTGGCAGCGTGAACCCGATGTTTTTGCTGCCTGCCGCGGTCTTGGCGCGCGGGGCGGCCATCGCGAAAGGTTGGGCCGGTTCGCTGACTATGGGGGCCGGGCAATTCTGTACCAATCCGGGCGTCGCCATTGTGAATGCGGGGCCAGAGGGTGATGCTTTTGTGGCCGCCACGCAAGAAGCGCTGGCAGGGGTGAGCGCGCAGACAATGCTGACGGATGGCATCGCCGCAGCTTACCGTGAGGGGCGCGATCGGATTTCGGGCAGCGCAGGCGTGCGTGAATTGCTGACCTCGGTCTGCGACCGACGCAACGCAACGCCCTATCTATACGAGGCATCTGCCGAGGCTTGGCTGGCAAATGAAAACCTTGGCGAAGAGGTCTTCGGCCCGCTCGGCCTGATCGTGCGGACACAAGACAGCGCCCAGATGCAGGCGATCGCGCGCTCGCTGCATGGTCAGCTTACGGTTACGCTGCACATGGACGCGGGCGATACGGAACAGGCCCGGGGTCTTATGCCGATTATCGAACGCAAAGCCGGGCGCATCCTTGCCAACGGTTTCCCGACGGGTGTCGAGGTGGCGGACACAATGGTGCATGGCGGCCCGTATCCAGCCTCGACCAATTTCGGCCATACCTCTGTTGGCACATTGTCGATTCGGCGTTTTCTGAGGCCGGTCTGCTACCAAAACATGCCTGACGACCTGACGCCCACTGATTTTTGACGCCTGAAGGCGTGGGTTTAGACGCCCACGCCGGGCCTACCGGACGAAATCGGGTTTGGGCAAATCGAACGCGCTTGGTTTTACAAGGCGGCGCGGTGGATTTGCTGTGTGAAATTCGGTGGTGTTTGTGGCACCGGCCCGCCACTGAAAGCAGGATTGATCTTGATCGGTCTCATCGGCACGGGCATTTGAACAAGGGCGCTGCCCTAAGGGATGCCATGAAAATCAACCAAAGGCGGCACCGTTTGCAGCCTGCTTGGGGTCATGTTCTTTGGGTTTTTGACACAAGGGCAAAGTATCCAAGCGCTTCAGGTGTTGTCGAGCCATAAACCACACCGCTGCGATGCCGTTTGCGGCTTTGGCTGGGGCTTAAACCTTGCAGAGCAGCTTTGTCGTTGCCTAAATCTGACCCGAACCGCCGCACTGAACATTGCGTTGCTATAAGCGTCACTTGGCTTGCTGCGATCTTGATTAAATGCGCGGAAAGTTGATT
>JBLIGH010000340.1:0-3648 GCA_047636855.1 Pseudorhodobacter sp. | reverse complement strand
CTTGTGCGATAGCGCTTCTGGGTCGGCCACGCAAAGCTCCAGATGTTCCGGGGCCATTCGGTTGGAAAGTGCCGCCGCCTGTTCCATGTCCTGAACGACAATCACAGCGCCATTGTCGCGCCAGCTTGGCCCAGCGATGGCCCGGCGCTCTAACGTCTCCAGCCGCTTTTCGACAGCATCAGCAACTGCCTGCCCGAAGTCCGCATCATCGGTGATCAACACGCTTTGCGCGCTTTCGTCATGCTCGGCTTGTGATAACAGATCCAGGGCAATCCAATCCGGGTCATTGTCGCGGTCTGCGATCACCAAAATCTCGGAAGGCCCCGCAATCATATCAATGCCAACCCGGCCAAAAACTCGGCGCTTGGCGGCGGCGACAAAAGCATTGCCCGGCCCGGTGATTTTATCAACAGCGGCGATGGTTTTGGTGCCGTAGGCGAGGGCGGCAATCGCTTGCGCGCCGCCGATTCGGTAAATCTCGTCGACACCCGCCAGTTTTGCGGCCAACAAAACCAAGGGATTCACGATGCCGCCCGGCGTTGGGCAACAGATCACCAGCCGACCCACCCCGGCCACACGGGCTGGAATGGCATTCATCAACACGGACGATGGGTACGAGGCCAGCCCCCCCGGCACATACAGCCCCGCAGCGGTGACCGGCGTCCAGCGCCAGCCCAGCTTGGCACCGCTGGGTTCTTCCCACATTGCATCTTGTGGCATTTGACGTGCGTGATAGGCCTGAATGCGCTGGGCCGCCAATTCCAAAGCCGCGCGATCCTCGGCCGAGACTTTCGCGCATTCGGCCTCTATTTCGGCCACCGAAAAACGCATGGTTCCGGCCGTCAGGGTCAGTCGGTCAAATTTCTCGGTCAGTGCGATCACCGCCGCATCGCCCTGATCGCGTACTTGCGCAATGATCTCGGCCACGACCACATCGACATCAACGCTTTCTTCGCGCTTCATCCCCAAAAGTGCGGTGAACCCGGTTTCGAAATCGGCGTCGGTGGTGGATAGAAAGACCGGCATGGCGCGCCCCTTTTGGCAAATCTTTGGCCCCCATACCCCGAGATGCCAGCCACCTCAAGCATAGCGACAAGCAGCAAGCCTTTTCGTGTTGCGGCGGCAGTCCTTGCGTCTTTGACCCTTAGCTGAACAGGGTTTCCAGCTTAAGCGTCATGCTGTGGCATTTGGCGCGAGGGTGCTGTGTAGGGCCGCGTGACATCGCGCAGCGTCGCATCCAAGGCCTCAACCTCTAGCATCACGGCGCCGTCGCCCGCGAGCGTCAGGATTACCCGCCCCATACCGTCTTCGCCCGGCTCAAACGCAACCGAAAGCAATGACAAAACGGTACTGGCATCGTGTTGCGAGATGCCTTGTGAGCGCACCGACAGCACATCGCGGAACATCAAAATGCAGCGCACCCGCTCGTAATCGCGCCCTGCACGCTGCGCCGCTTCGCGGTCCTCCCAGCGAAACCGGTTCAGCAACAAAGCAAACTCGCGTCGCTTGGAGGTGAATTTCAGATCCGCGACGGTCAACACGGAATCCTGTGCCAGTGCCGCGATGACTTGCAGGTCATCGCTATCTTGCGCTGTCAGTGCCAGCGGGGCCTCTTGGCCATCTTCGAACGTCGCATCATTCATATTGAAACCCGCTCGATATGGGCACCGCAGGCCCCCAGTTTCTCTTCAACCCGCTCGTAGCCGCGATCAAGATGGTAGACACGGCTGACGACGGTTTCGCCTTCTGCCGCAAGCCCTGCCAAAATAAGGCTGATAGAGGCGCGCAGATCGGTGGCCATCACGGGCGCGCCCTTCAACTTGTCAACGCCGGTAACCGTCGCCTGACCGCCATGCACCTCGATTTTAGCCCCCATGCGGATCAGCTCTGGTGCGTGCATGAAACGGTTTTCAAAGATCTTTTCTTCCAAAACAGAGGTGCCATCTGCCGTGCAAAGCAACGCCATCATCTGCGCTTGCAGGTCAGTGGGAAAGCCGGGGAAGGGCTCTGTTGTCACATCAACGGCGCTGACACGCCCATTGCGGCGCGTCACTTTCAGCCCGCGCGCGGTTTCTTCGACAGAAACCCCGGCCGCATCCAGCTTTTCGCAAAACGCAGCAACCAGATCGATCCGCCCGCCCAAAAGTTCAACCTCACCGCCGCAAATCGCAGGGGCCAGCATATAGGTGCCAAGCTCGATCCGGTCCGTGACAACCGGATGCGTCGCCCCACCCAAACGGTCGACGCCTTGGATGGTGATGGTGCTGGTGCCTTCGCCGTCAATCTGCGCGCCCATGCGGCGCAAGCAATGTACAAGATCAACGATTTCCGGTTCTCTTGCGGCATTTGTCAAAACGGTCGTCCCTTTCGCAAGGCTGGCCGCAAGCAATGCATTCTCTGTCGCGCCAACCGAGACAAAGGGAAAGTCCACCACAGCGCCTTTCAGCCTGCCGCCCGGCGCTTTGGCATGGACATAGCCGTCTCGCAGCTCAAGGTCAGCCCCCATCGCCTCTAAGGCTTTCAGATGCAAATCGACGGGTCGCGCACCAATAGCACAGCCCCCCGGCAGCGACACGATGGCATGACCGTCCCGCGCCAGCATCGGCCCCAAAACCAAGAAAGACGCCCGCATTTTACGCACGATGTCATAATCGGCGGTGTGATTGTGGATGTTATGGCTCGACATCGCCAGAACCTGCCCGCCTTGCAGGCTCACCACTTCAGCGCCAAGGCTTCCCAAAAGCTGCGTCATCGTGCGTATGTCGGACAAGCGTGGCGCATTGGTCAGGGTCAGTGGTTCTTCGCTCAGCAATGTCGCTGGCATCAGGGTCAGGCAGGCATTCTTGGCGCCTGCAATTGGGATGACCCCGTTAAGCTCGCCGCCGCCTTTTACTAAAATCGAATCCATTTACTGCCCCTGACTTTTTTCTTGTTCATCGCCCGAACGGGCCTTTGCCTGTGCTTTACGCCGCGCCATATTCGCTTTGAGCGCCGCTTTCAATCGGTCGTCACGCGTCTTCTCACCCCCCTTTTGCCGCTTTGGGCCGGGGTTTTCAGGGCGCATGGGTTGGTGTGCATCACTATTCATCCCCCTTCTGTAACCCAGTGCGCAAAAAGCGTCCAGATTACCCTTGCATGGGTCGAAAATTACGACTAATCAGCCGCCACGTCATAACGGATCACAGATTTGTGGCCTTCGGCGCTGTGGTAGCTCAGTGGTAGAGCACACCCTTGGTAAGGGTGAGGTCGAGAGTTCAATCCTCTCTCACAGCACCATTAAAAACAATAACTTAGATAAAATACTGATGCTTGGCGAATGCTGAAAGTACGCACCCAGCACGCACATTTGTTGAAATTATTGGCCGAGTTCGTTCGACCTTAATTCCGACAAAAGTTAGCGCGCCTGCCTTCACGGCAACTCACTACGCTGATAATGAGTTTCCTAGGCACTGGGCCCAATAAATCGCCTTCTGGCACTGACCTAGCGGCTGCATTCGAACTAACCATGATCGCTCGTGCCCATCTGATTGGTTTTTACGCGAGAATACGACCGGCACGAACCGGTCCGGTTCATCGCGCGGCAGCGGCAATTCTGCGCCACCGACCAATATACGTTTCGCCGACGACGCTTACATCAGGCATTAGCGG
>JBLIGH010000339.1:0-3658 GCA_047636855.1 Pseudorhodobacter sp. | reverse complement strand
GGAAGCAAAGCGGTAGAACAATCTTCACGAAAATCTGGAAATCCGAGGCGCCGTCAACCCGCGCACTTTCGATGATTTCGCGCGGCAATCCGATCATGTAATTGCGCAATAGATAGATCGCCAACGGCAGGCCAAACCCGGTATGCGCCAGCCAAATCCCGATGTAGCTTTTGCCGATCCCTATCTCGTTGTGCAGCTTCAAAAGCGGGATAAGCGCCAATTGCAACGGCACCACCAACAACCCCACAACGCCCGCAACGATCAGGGCGCGACCGGGAAACTCCATCCAGGCCAAGGCATAGGCCGCGAAAGCCGCGACCAATATCGGGATCACCGTTGCCGGGATCGACACCGTCAAAGTATTCAAAAACGCACGGCCCAGCCCCTCGGCCCCCAAAACCCGCGCATAGTTTTCCGTGGTGGCACGCGGCGGCGTCACGGTCTGCGCAAACACCCTCATGCCACGCGACCCCTCAAACGCCTTGGGCGAGGCTATGGTGAAATCGCCGTTTTCCGTCACGCGCAGCGTCACACCCGCTTTGGCATTTGCCGTGGTGCCAACCGCAAACGCACCGGGTTTGCGGGAATCGATGCCAAAGGCCACCACTTTGCCGGCGCCCCCCTCAAACACATTGCCGGTGATGGTATAGATCCCTGCAGCCAGCACCGCCGCATCGGGGCCCGGCGCGCGGTACAGCACCGATTGCGCCGCTGGAAACATCGCCTTCCACCAGCCCGAGGCGGAAATCTGATCCCGGTCGCGAAAGCTGGAAACCAGCAACCCAAAGGTCGGGAAGGTCCACAGCAACACCAGCGCCAAGGCGCAAAGATGGACCGCCCAGACCAACCGCGATTTCGTCCCAACGGATGTGTCCATTAGCGGCTTTCCCTTACAGCGTTGCGAATGTTCCAGATCATGATCGGTGTGACCATCAGCATGATAATGATCGCCGCGGTCGAGGCGCGGCCGGTATCATTGCCGCGAAACATCCAGTCGAACATCAAGTTCGCCAAAACCTGCGTGCCCCATTGGCCATTGGTCATCGTCAAAACAATATCGAACACTTTCAGAACGGTAATGGTGATTGTTGTCCAAACAACAAGGATTGTGCCCCAGATTTGCGGCACTTTGATCTTCATGAAAATCTGCAAAGGCGATGCGCCATCCAAGATTGAGGCCTCGATGGTTTCTTCGGGTATTCCGCGCAGGGCGGCCGACAAGATGACCATGGCAAAGCCGGTCTGGATCCAGACCAAAACGATCATCAGCAAGACCGAATTAATACCGGGCGAGGTCAGCCAAGTTTGCGCCGCGCCGCCCATACCGGTCCAGATCGCGTTCAAAATACCGATTTGTTCCTGCCCGTCGGGGCGATACTCGTAGACCAGTTTCCAGATCACAGCCGCCCCCACGAAAGAGATCGCCATCGGCATGAAAATCATCGCCTTGGCAAAGTTACCCCAGCGGATACGGTCGGTCACCGCCGCGGCGAAAAGGCCAAAAAGCGTCGAAGCTGCCGGGACAAACACCAGCCAAAGCAGGTTGTTGACCATGCTCTCGCGGAATTTCACATCATTGATCAGCCAAATGTAATTCGCCCCACCAACAAAGGTTTTACCCTCGGCATCCCTGAAAGACAGGTAGATCGACATGAAAACCGGATAGACCAAATAGGTCACCAGCAGCGCCAGTGCCGGGAACAAAAACAGCCATGGCCGGATTTGATTGGCGCGGTTGATATTGGCGCCCGCGTTGGAGCCAGAGGCCGGGCAAAACCAGTCCAAAGCCATATTGGAGATAAAAAAGTAGGTGATGCAGCCGAAAACGCCCACAAGGATTGTCACAGCCGCCATCACAAACTGTTCCACTGACCCCCCCCCTTGTCGACCCAACGCATATATTTTTATGTTAAATGTACCTGATAGAAACCCCCGCCAACCCAATGAGTTGGCAGGAAATTTCTTACTTGATGCTGTCCCAAGTGCGCTGGATATCCGTGGCTACCTCGGTCGCATTCTTGCCGCTGGTATAATCCACCATGCCGGTCCAGAACACGCCAGCGCCAATCGCACCCGGCATCAGATCGGACCCATCAAAGCGGAACGTATCGGCCCCCAGCAAAATACCCCCCATCTTTTTCAGTGTTTCATCGCCGTAGACCTCTGGGTTGACACCGGTATGCGGGGTCAAAAAGCCCGACTGCGCCATCCAGATCTCGTGCGCGATGGGCGTTTGCAGAAATTTCAGGAACTCCTGCGCAACCGGGCTGTCTTGGGTGATGACGAATAAAGTACCCGACCCCAAGACCGGTTTGCCAAGATCCTTGCTTTCAAAAGCCGGGAAGTAGAAGAAATCGGCATCCTTGCCCACCAAGGTGCCTTCGGGGAAGAAAGACGGAATGAAGCTGGCCTGACGGTGCATGTAGCAAGCCGGCGGCGAGACAAACAATCCTTTTGGGCTGTCGCGAAAATCGGTGACGCCGACAGCGCCAGCGCCGCCCGCAACATTCGCATCCACACGCGCAAATTTGCCGAACTCTTCGATCGCGGCCACGACTTTGGGGTCGTCGAATTTCATCTCGTTCGTAACCCAAGCGTCATAATCCGCAGGCGAGTTGACACGCAGCATCATATCTTCGACCCAGTCGGTCGCAGGCCAGCCGGTTGCAGGCCCCGACCCCAAACCGATGCACCAAGGTGTTGCGCCATCCGCGACGATCTGCGCCGTCAAAGCCTGCAACGCCTCCATGCTTTCGGGCACCTCATAGCCTGCATCTTCGAAATTCTCGGGCACATACCAAACCAGTGATTTCACATCGACCTTATAGAAAAGACCGTACAGCGCCTTGGTGCCATCGGGGCCTGCATAGGTCGCCAAATCAACCCAGGATTGACCAGCCGCATAATTTGCCGTTACCCAATCAACCGTCGCATCAGGCAAGGCGGTTAGCTTGCCGCGCTTGGCCAAATCTGCGGCAAGACCGGGTTGCGGGATGACCGCGATGCCGGGTGGCGAGCCTGCCTCGACGTCAATCATCACGCGCTGCTCGAAGCCATCACCACCGGTAAATTCAACATCAGCCCCGGTCGCGGCCTCGAAATAAGCGATCACGCTTTCAAACAACTCTTTATCAATACCGCCCCAAGACCCGTCTATTTTTAAGCTTTGCCCCTTAAGATCAACCGATTTCAGCGCTTCAAAACCATCCCAATGAAAGCGCGCATCCTCGCCCGGCGCAAATTTCAATGATTGCGCCTCGGCAGCGCCTGTCAGCAACGCCATGACAGCGGCGCTTGCAAAAAACTTGGACATCATCCCTCATCCTCCCGATGAATGCGTTCCGTCATTTGCGATGAAACGCCAAAACCCCCAAATGGTCTATTTTTTCAACCTAATTGGATGACTTACAATCCCTGATTGCATAATCCCTGTCAATCAAAAGCCGATGCCAAATTTCGTTGCTTTCTTGCATTTCTTCACGCTATAAAAAGCGATAAACAGTTAAATTCATGAAAAGTTTTATTTTTGTAGTGCTACAATCATTGCTTAAAAAATTGCAATGCTAAAAGCACATTTGAGGCCAATATTGGATTTAAAAGAACTTTCGAAAATGCTGGGTTTTTCAACGACGACGGTTAGTCGGGCTTTGAATGGCTA
>JBLIGH010000338.1:0-3672 GCA_047636855.1 Pseudorhodobacter sp. | reverse complement strand
CTCAAGCACATAATCACGCAGCGAGATCCTGTCGTAAGGGTCGCCAGAGGCCAAAGCCGCTGCCCTTTCCTCGAGTTGGCCAAAGGCCAAGGCAATATCGGATGTCATAAGCTCTCCGCGTCGCAATTATAATATGCGCGCAAACTGAGGCGGCACAGGCAAAGCCATGCCCGATCACGCCCTTTATGACAAGGGGCGTGGCCTTTTTAGCAACATCAAGACGGCTGACGATAGAACATATGTGCGCCGATTTGCGCTGTTCGGGGGAATTTACGCGCCCAACGCGGCCGCACTTGCGAGGTATGAAAATGCGTGGCCCCCTTGGTCAGATCCCGAGGTGCGCCGGATATCATCAGCTTGGCGATCTTGGCGGCACGCTCGTAGGCCCCCTGCTCGCGCACTTTATCGCTTACACCGTCACAGGTGAACGAAAACTGACAAGCATGTTTGCGCCCGGTCCCTTGATTGACAACGCCGCAAATCGAATTCGGATAGCGCCGGTTGTCAACGCGGTTCAAAATGACCTCGGCAACAGCAAACTGGCCTTTAACGGTCTCACCCCTTGCTTCAAAGTAAAGCGCCTTGGCAAGACATGCCCATTCGGCGCCGCCTTTGGCAATCGGTTGCCCTGCGATCCAGTCTTTATTGTATTTGACCGCAATCGGGTTGGCGTTGGTGCTTTGAACCGGGGCCGTAAGCGAGGCACTCGACATCGTCGCAAAAGCATTACGCTCTGCCCCAATCAGGGCAGACAGGCTGGCTGTGCCAGCATTCGATTGGCTTTTCGTCGTCTCAGCGACAACAACGCCAGACGTAGCGCACAGCATCAAAATGCCGCCCAGCCAGTTCTTTTTTAGACTCATTGTTCCGTTTTCCCGGTCTGTTTCGCAGCATTACCCAGCGCCGGAGATAGCCAGCCCCCCAAAGGCAATAGGTCGGGACATAGATGAAAAAATATAAAGAGTCCAGCGGGTGTGATATTTAAGACACACTCGTGCGGCAGATTCACGCAACAGCCCTTGCCAAACCAAGGTTAACCCGTTGATTTTAAACAATCTCGACAATTCGATCTGCAAGGGCCAAATGCGCCGCTGCAAGGCGTGCAAGTGGCACCCGGTAAGGCGAACAGGAAACGTAATCAAAGCCCGCCTTCCGACAAAACGCGATTGATTCGGGGTTACCGCCATGTTCACCACAAATCGAAAGCGTCAGATCTGCACGGGTCTGACGGCCTCGACTTGCACCGATCAACAACAGCTCGCCAACGCCGTCCACATCCAAAATATGGAACGGATCTTCGGGATAAACGCCTTGCTGCACATAGGTGTTCATAAATCGGCCCGCATCATCACGCGACAGGCCATATGTCATCTGCGTCAGGTCATTGGTGCCGAAGGACAGAAAGCTTGCGTGCTGCGCAATATCGCCGGCGCGCAATGCGGCGCGAGGCGTTTCCACCATAACACCCAGCTTAAAGGCAAAATCCTTGCCTTTGTTGGTGCGCACCTTGGCTGCAACCGCATCAAGACGTGTTTTAACCAGTTCCACTTCGCGCCGCGCCGAAACCAGTGGGATCATGATTTCCGGGACGATAGAGACACCTCTGTCGGCGACCTCGATCACCGCCTCGAATATCGCTTGCGCTTGCATTTCGTAAATTTCAGGCAAGACGATACCCAGACGCACACCGCGCATGCCCAGCATCGGATTGAATTCCGCCAAGGCTTCGGCCCGGCGGGTAACTTCCGAAAGCGGGCGATCCAATGCCTCGGCCAATTCGCGCAGACCTTCGCGGGAATGGGGCAAAAACTCATGCAGTGGCGGGTCAAACAGGCGGATGCAAACCGGTAACCCTTGCATGATTTCAAAGAGCTGTACGAAATCATTGCGCTGCATCGGCAGCAAGCGCGCCAAGGCCGCCGCGCGATCTTGTGGCGTATCTGCGAAAATCATTTCGCGCATCGCAACCAGCCGCGCCTCTTCAAAGAACATATGTTCTGTCCGACAAAGCCCAATCCCTTGCGCCTCAAATTCGCGCGCGGTCAGCGCATCTGCAGGCGTGTCCGCATTTGCGCGAATTCCGATGTCACGCACGGCATCGGCCCAAGACAGCAACGCCTTAAAGGCGTCATCCAGCGCCGGTGGCAACATCTCGGCAGCGCCAACCAACACCTCGCCCGTCGTGCCATCGACGGTTATCAAATCGCCCTCGGTAAAGATGCGCCCATCCTGGGCGGTCAGTCGGCGGGCTTTCCCGTCAAAACGCAAAGCCGATGCGCCAACGATACAGGGCAGTCCCAAACCCCGGCCGATCACCGCCGCATGGCTGGTCATGCCGCCACGCTCGGTCAAAACGCCTGCCGAGGAATGCATACCCCGAATATCTTCGGGCGCAGTTTCACGCCGCACCAGAATACAAGGTTCGCCCCGGGCCTCACTGGCCTGCGCTGCGGCCGATGAAAACACGATACGACCCGTGGCGGCACCGGGGCTGGCCCCGATCCCTTTGCCGATGACATCGCGGGGGGCGCGCGGGTCCACCTGCGGGTGCAACAGCTCGGACAGGGCGCGCGGCTCGACTCGCAGCACTGCTTCATCCTTGCTGATGACCTCGTCCCGTGCCAGATCAACAGCTATCCGCAAAGCCGCACGCGAGGACCTGACAACGCGTATCGCGTCCAGCACGGCCAGTTTACTGTCGTCGATCGTAAACTCGATCTGCATCTCTTCGCGCAGACGAATGCGGGTCGCAGCCCCTTGGCGGACCAAATCGGCAAAAATCGCAGGCGCGATGTCTTCGAGCGACGCACCGCGCGGATCGCGGGTCAGATAAAGCGCGTCGGTCGGGCGCGCCTGCACATCACGGCCCTGGCTTTGCCCCAGATACCGCCCGGTGATTTGCGCCTGGCCCGTGACCGGATCGACAAATTGGATCACACCAGAGCCAGAAATTCCTTGCCCGATGCCCTGCGCCATTTGTTGAACCACAAGCCCGAGGGCCGCATCCTCGGGGGCGCCTTTGGCTTGGCGCAAAAGACGGGCCGAAGTCCCCTCCCAGACGCGGGCCATCGAGCGCAAAACTTCGGCCAATTGCCGTGCCGGATCTTCGGGAAAGGGTTCGTCCATCTCGTCTTGATAGATCCGCAAAGCATCGCGCAGCGCATCTGCACAGCTTTGGCCCATCTCAAACTGGTCCGGGTCCAATCGCGCGACATTGACGGCATAGCCTTGCACAAAGCGCAGATAAAGCGCGTCTGCCGCTTCTTTTCCTTGGGTTTTCACCAGATCCGCGTGGCGGGCCGCATTCATCCCGATATTGAGAACGGTGGAAGGGCCGCCCCATTCAGGGTTCGCGGGGCTAGGACGGACAGACACCAAAGGTGCAGCGCCAAACCGGGCCAGAACCCCTTTACAATCAATCTGCTGCCCCGCAGCAATTGCCCGTACCATACCCGCAGGCAGCGCCACGGTCACCGGCACCGGCATATCCAGCCGGATCAGCCGTTGCAGGCATTTGGCGCGCCAGCCATGGGTCGGCACAGCAATCTGCGCCGTTGGGGTGATTTCTGCGAAATCGGGTATTGGCTGATTTTTCTGCACTGCGGCGCCTTTTCGGTTTTCAGGCGCAGCATACGCTTATCGACTTGTCGCGCAAGCATTACACAGGGGAAA
>JBLIGH010000337.1:0-3682 GCA_047636855.1 Pseudorhodobacter sp. | reverse complement strand
GAATGCGCATCAAGCGGTGCGCCAAATCGGCATCGCCAGCAAAAATCGCGCCCAGAATTGCAGCATGCTCTTCGACCGAGGCCAGCATATAGCCGGGAAACCGCGTGACGTAGTGGCGAAACGGAAAGGTCATGATGCGCGCGGATTTGAGTTGCGCACTCAACAGCTGATTATGCGCGCTTTCGATAATCATGTCATGAAATTGCATATTGGCGGCGTTGAATCCCGCGATATCCCCAGCAAGGGCCGCATCCTTGCACCCTTGGTTGGCAGCGCCCAGCGCGGTTTTCTGATCTGGCAATATGCGCCGCGCGGATTGACGTGCCGCAAGCCCCTCCAGTTCCGAGACGACCAAAAACGCATCAAGCAATGCCGATACGGTGGGCCTGCTGACCACGACGCTGCCGCGACCATTTTCGCTGATCATGCCGGTGGCGACAAGGCGCGTCAGGGCCTCGCGGATCGGGGTGCGCGAGACGTTAAAGGTTTCGGCAAGGCTACGCTCGTCTAGGCGGTCACCGGGGCGAAAATCACCCGCCAGAATCTTTGCCTCGATCGATTGTACAATCGCATCTGCTTTGCGCTGTTTCGGTGCCGTCATCTGATCCGATCACCCATATCTTTGGCTTCCCATGAACCAATCATCATAGCCCGCCTCTGTCCGCACCACGACCGATTTCTTTGTAAGATAGGCTTTCAACGCATCCCAGCCGTTTTCCTTGCCAAAGCCGCTGTCGCGGACCCCGCCCCAAACCGACCTTGGGTCATTGCGGTGATGATCGTTCAGCCAGACCACCCCGCCACGGATTTGCTGCGACAACCGATGCCCGCGCCCAATGTCGCGCGACCAGATCGAGACGCCAAGACCGAAGGCACCGCTATTGGCAAGGGCCACCGCTTCTGCATCGGTCGAAAACGGCGTGATCGAGATGACCGGGCCGAAGACCTCGTCTTGGAACAATTGGTGGTCAGGGGCCACGTCGGCAAAGATCGTGGGGCGGATATAGAACCCATTTGCGAAATCACCAGATGGCAAGTCGCCCGCGGCACCCGACACCATGCGCGCGCCCTCGGCCTTGGCTGAGGTGATAAAACGGTGGCAACGATCAAGGGCTGCCTGGCAAATCACCGGACCCATCTGCGTGTTCAAATCCATCGGGTCACCCAGCCGGATTTGATCGGCGCGTGCAGCCATACGGGTGACGAAGGCATCATAAAGTGTGGCATGCACAAGAAACCGCGATCCGGCCACGCAGGTCTGACCCGAGGCCACAAAGGCCGCGAACAGACCGCCCGCAACCGCCGCGTCAAGATCGGCATCCTCGCAGACAATCACCGGCGTCTTGCCGCCCAGCTCCATCGTGCTGCGCACCAGCCTATGCGCCGCCATTGCCGCCACCTTGCGCCCGGTACTGGTGCCGCCGGTCAAATCGATGTAGTGAATGTCGTCGTTGGCGCAAAGTGCAGCCCCAGTCGCCGGGCCACCGGTAACCACATTCACCACGCCGTCGGGCAACCCGGCTTCGGTCGCCAGTGCTGCGATCACCAAGGGCGAGACCGGCGCAAGCTCCGACGGTTTGATCACACAGGTATTGCCCGCCGCGAGGGCGGCTGCGAGTTTCTTGACAA
The DNA here is from genome assembly GCA_047636855.1 of Pseudorhodobacter sp. Classification (GTDB taxonomy): domain Bacteria; phylum Pseudomonadota; class Alphaproteobacteria; order Rhodobacterales; family Rhodobacteraceae; genus Pseudorhodobacter. Next base: position 2,053 of record JBLIGH010000337.1, on the reverse strand, counting down.
GGATCAGGACCGGATGGTTCCAAGGTGTCAGCAAGGCCACTGGCCCCAACGGCTCGTACGAGGTCAGTGTCAGATAGCCGCCCTTCACGCGGTTTGCCTCGCCTTCAAGGCCGGGGGCGATGCCCGCGAAATATTCAATCCATTCCGGAATGCGCGCCATCTGTGCATTCATTTCGCGCAGCGCGCGCCCGGTGACGGTGGTTTCCAGCAGGGCAAGCTGCGGGATGTTTTTGCGGACCGTTTCGGCAAAGCGGCGCAGAATCTGCCCGCGATCCAGCGGGTCCAGTGCTGCCCAGCCCGCGAAAGCCGCCCGTGCTGCGGCAACGGCAAGCGCCACATCCGTTTCGTCGGCGTCTGGAACCGTGGTGAAAAGCCGCCCCGTCGCCGGGTTCACAACATGGATCAACCGACCATGGCTGGGTTGGTGAAACGCCCCGCCATAGTACAACCCCTTGTTGGTTCCGGGTGTTAGAAACTCTTCGATCAGACTTGCCATTTCCTGCATCCCCAGATTTCGCGCAATCGGTCTTGCCCAGCTTGCCGCATGTGGACGTATTAAAACCTCAACCTGCCTAATTGTATACCATAACTTGCTGCTTGGCGGCATAAGATGTGGTAAGCACTGTAGAAGCCAGCGTTTTGGATTCTGAATGATGCCTTCTGGATTTCAAAACCGTTGACAGAATACAATAATTAAATTTTGGTATTCCGAAATCAAAGAAGAGGTTTCACCGATGTCTGCGCCTTCCATGATGAAAGCTGCTTTGCTGACCGCTTACGGTGCCCCGCTCGAGATCAGGGACGTGCCCCGGCCCATCCCAAAACCAGACGAAGTTCTGGTCAAGATCGAGGCCAGCGGCGTCTGTTTTACCGATGTTCATATCTGGAAGGGCGAACATGCAGCGCCCAACCCGCTGCCCTTGATTATGGGGCACGAAGGCGTGGGCCGGGTGGTCGAGTTGGGGGCCAATGGTGGGCGGTTGAAGGTTGGTGACCGTGTGGGCATCGGCTATGTCTATGCGGCCTGCGGGCATTGCAAGGAATGCCAGACCGGCGGAGAGAATTATTGCGGCGATTTTGATGCCACGGGCTACAGCGTCAGCGGCTGCTTTGCAGAATATGTCTGTCTGCGGCAAGATTGGGCCAATCTGATCCCCGATGCGATCGACCCGACCGAGGCCGCCCCTTTGATGTGTGCGGGCGCTGCGGCCTATGCTTCGTTCCTGAAGACCGGCGTAAAGGCAGGCGAGACGGTGGCGATCTTTGGCCTTGGCGGCTTGGGTCAATATTGCATCCAAATCGCCAAGCTTTCGGGTGCGCGGGTGATTGCCGTCGATGTCAGCCCCGAAAAGCTGGCGACCGCGCTGGCCTTGGGGGCGGATGTGACCGTGACAGCCGATGCCGAGGCGGGGCGCGCGATTAAGGCGCTTGGCGGGGCTGACGGCTGCGTCAACTTCGCGCCGGTCGGGGCAACTTGGCCGATGATGCTGGCGGCGTGCAACCCGCGCGCGCGGATTGTTCTGACAGCGGTGCCGGCCTCGCAGATGGCCTTTTACGCCCATGAGGTCATCGCACCGGGCCTGCAGGTTATCGGTAGCTCGGCTTCAAACCGGCAAGAGATGCGCGAACTTTTGGCCTTTGCGGCAACGGGCAAGATCAAAGGCGTGATCAATCTGCGCCCCTTTGATGCGATAAACGAGGCGATTGCCGACCTGATTGCCGGAACCGTCGAAGGCCGCACCGTGCTGGACCTGCGCTAACCTTAGTCGCGAAAGGACTTACAATGGATCTGAAACTTGGCGGCAAGACCGCGCTTATCACCGGCGCGTCGATGGGCATTGGCGAACATCTGGCCGAAACCTTTGCAGCCGAAGGTGTGAACCTGCATCTGACTGCGCGCAGCACCGATAAGCTGGCAGCGCTGCGCGACCGGATCAAGGCCGTGCATGATGTTGATATCACGCTGCATTCTGCCGATTTGTCGCAACCGGGCACCTGCGAGACCCTGTCAGAGGCCGTGGGTACGGTGGATATTTTGGTCAACAACGCGGGC
>JBLIGH010000336.1:0-3703 GCA_047636855.1 Pseudorhodobacter sp. | reverse complement strand
TCAAAATCCCCTGTCAGCGCCATGACTTAGCCTTTCACATAGAGGTCAATGCGTTGGCGAAAGGCGGTGCCATCGGCTGCAATCGCCTCGACCTGCATCATCCATTTGCCCTTTGGCAGATCCAATAGCGCAACGAAAACGCCCGCCTCGCGGATAAATTCAGGGTGGGTGTCATCCTTGGCTTCGGTTGCGCGCCCGACCAGAACCGACAGCGCGCTTACCTCGGCCGGATATCCTTCGGCATCGGTGAAGGCCAGTCGCAGCTGTTTGCGGCTGGCATCATATTCGGGGACCAAGACCCAAGCCAAGGCCACTTGCGCCGCCCGGTCGCTGTCAAAAAACTGGCTGGCGACATAAGAGTTTTTAACCTCCAGCCCCGGAAACGTGGTGACCGCCTGATAGGCCATCACCAGATTTACCGTGATGATGATGCCAAAGGCCCCCACCATGAAAAAGAGAACCTTGCGCCCGGTAATTTCAGCCATGTCAGTCGCCTTTGCCATTAAAGATCGTGTCGTGATGCACGCGGTCGGTAGAGCCCAAATCCTCGACCCACAGCCGCAGGTCGGTGCGGTCCAAGGTGGAGGCCGCTGAATTCGCGGGTGCGGTGACGTAAAGGCGTTGGGTTTTCTGCGCATTGGCAGGCACCCTGACCACCAGCTCGTCTGTGCCTTCAAGCGTGATACGCAACAGGGCGTCGGACGCCAGCGAAAGATGGAAATCCACATCATAACCATGTTTGTTCAGCAGCCGGATATCATAGGTGTTGCGAATGGAGCCGTCGGACAAGGTCACATAAGTCGGGTTGCGAACCGGCGTCACGTTCATATCAATCTCGGCGCGCACGAAAAGTGCAACGACCAGCGCCAGGCCGACACCGGACCAAAGCACGGTGTACATGATGGTTCGGACCCGAAAGACATGTTTCCACACTGATTTGGGGGTGTTTCCCGCCTGTTCGGCAACCTCGTCCGTCAGCGCCATATAGCCGATCAGATCGCGCGGCTTGCCGATCCTGTCCATGACATCATTGCAGGCATCAATGCACAGACCACAGGTGATACATTCCATTTGCTGCCCGTCGCGAATGTCGATCCCCATCGGGCAAACATTGACGCAAGCCATGCAATCGATGCAATCGCCCTGCACTTCTGCGGTATCGTCTTTTTGCAACTTGCCGCGCGGCTCTCCGCGCCAGAAGCGGTAGTTGATGGTCAGCGTATCCTCGTCCACCATTGCGGCCTGAATCCGCGGCCAAGGGCACGCATAGATGCAGATCTGCTCGCGGAAGAACCCACCAAAGAAAAATGTCGTCGCCGTCAGAAACGCGATCGTGACATAGGCGACCGGATGCGCCTGCCCGTTCAGCAAATCGCCCAAAAGCGTCGGCGCATCTGTAAAATAGAACACCCAAGCCCCACCCGTCGCGAGGCCGATCAGCAACCAGCTTGCCCATTTTAGCGCCGTTTTTCGGATCTTCTCGACCGTCCAATTCCCTTGATGCAATCGGACCCGGGCGTTGCGATCGCCTTCTATCCAGCGTTCAACCAGAATGAACAAATCCGTCCAGACCGTTTGCGGGCAGGCATAGCCACACCAAACCCGGCCCGCAGCAGAGGTAAACAAGAACAGCCCCAAGCCCGCCATGATCAACAGACCCGCGATGAAGTAAAACTCATCCGGCCAAATCTCGATCATGAAGAAAAAGAAGCGCCTATTCGCCAAATCGACCAGCACGGCCTGATCGGGCAGGCTTGGCCCCCGGTCCCACCGCAACCACGGTGTGACGTAGTAAATCCCAAGCGTGACAGCCATCAACCACCATTTCAGCGTGCGAAATGCGCCCTTCACACGGCGCGGAAAGATCGGTTCTCGCTTGGCATATAGGCTGTGCGGTTCTGTATCGGGGCTGGTCACAGAAAGTCTCCGGTCGGAACATTGGCTTTTGGTATCGCGGGTTAAAGGGTCGCGCGCCTTGACCTGCATCAATATTCACGTCGAAGTGGCAAGGTTTTCGGGCGTAAAACCGTCACAAAGGAAGACAGCGCGATGTTCAAAAAACAACACCGGGGGCAGTGGTGTTTTGCGGCCTAAGCAGGCGCAGATGATGGGCAAACCGGCTACGATTGCGCGGCCTGCCGTTGTAGCCATGCAACGAACGCTTTGGTCGGCGCGCGCAAACGGCCGGGATAGATCACGGCGAAATAGCCTTCACGTTCGTCATCTTCAAAAAGCAGCTGAAGCCGCCCTGCGACCAGGTCATTTTCCACAAAGGCGCGGGCGAAAACGGCAACGCCTTGCCCTGCCCGCGCCGCCTCTAGCATCAGATTTCCGGGCATCGAGGTCAGCCCGATCAACGCATTGCGTTCCAGCCCGTGCTTTTCAAAAAAGGCCGTGGTTTCGGTGGTGCCAAGTTCTTGCAGCCATGGCAGATCGACCAGCTCGGCAATATCTGTGACAGGCCCGATCAAACCCGGCGCCGCAACGACCACAACCGACGACTGTATCAAGGGGTGCGCCTCCAGCCCCGGCCAGTTGCCACCGCCATAGCGGATCGCGATATCAACACCTTCCGGCCCCACGCGGCGCAGGCTGGGCGTCGGGTCGATCACAATATCAATGCCCGGATGCTGCGCGCGAAAATCGGCCAGCCGCGGCATCAACCAGCCCCCGGCGAAGGCAGGGGTGGTGGTGATTTGCAAGGCGCGTGCAGCATCCGCCCCGGTCAGACTGCGGGTCATCCGCGCCATTTCTGCAAAACCTGTCAGCGCCGCATCCGCCAATTGCCGCCCTTCAGCTGTCAGCGCCAAATCGCGCGACTTGCGCGAGACAAGGGCCAAGCCCAGATGCGCCTCAAGACCACGGATTTGTTGGCTGATTGCAGCGTGGGTCACCCCAATTGCCGCCCCCGCTTTGGCAACGGACCCGGCTTCTGCAAAGGCCGCAAAGGCGCGCAAAGCACTAAGAGGCGGTAGATCACGCCATTTAATCATGTAAGGTTTCCTTACGTTTCAGTTTTATTCCTGCCGTGCAGTGTCTTCAATATAACGCTAATTATAAGCAAGAAATGGAAAGGATTAAAAGATGGATATGTTGGGAATACTTGCACAAAGCCTGAACCTCATCACACGGTATGATGATCGGATCCTGATGCGGGATGCACAAAAACGCGAAAAGCTGCGCCGTGATCAGTACTTCTGGCAAGGGCGGAAATGGCACCCGATCGACCCCAATGACCTTTAGCCGATCAGCGCCGCGATACGGTGGCGCAAGGCGGGTAAGGTGTCGGCCTCGAACCAAGGGTTTTGGCGCAGCCACCGGATGTTTCGCGGGCTTGGATGCGGCAAAACCACCTGTTGCTGGTCAGGCCGTGCCGCGTGCATGACCTCGGACAAGCTGCGCGATTTTTCGGCCGGCATGTGCCAATCCAAAGCATAGCGGCCGATCACCAAAACCAAACCCAGCGCCGGAAGACGCGATAGCAACGCCTCGCGCCAAAGCAGCGCGCATTCGGGTCGGGGCGGCAGGTCACCGCCCTTGCCCGTACCGGGGTAGCAAAACCCCATTGGCACAATTGCGATCCGGCTTGCATCGTAAAACTGATCCCGTGTCAGCCCAAGCCAAACGCGCAACCTGTCGCCCGATGGATCGTCGAACGGAATGCCTTTGTCATGGGTTTTCCGCCCCGGGGCCTGACCTGCAA
>JBLIGH010000335.1:0-3717 GCA_047636855.1 Pseudorhodobacter sp. | reverse complement strand
TTGGCGGCGATGTCAGCCATTTGAACCTGCACAAAACCTTTGCAATTCCGCATGGTGGCGGCGGGCCGGGCATGGGACCGATTGGCGTTGGCGCGCATCTGGCCCCCTATCTTCCGGGCCATCCTGAAACCGGCGGCGAAGAAGGCCCCGTCTCGGCGGCCCCCTACGGGTCAGCATCTATCCTTCTGATTTCATGGGCATATTGCCTGATGATGGGTGGCGAAGGTTTGGCGCAGGCAACGCGGGTGGCGATCTTGAATGCCAATTACATCGCGGCGCGGCTGAAAGGATCGTACGAGATCTTGTTCATGGGCAACAAAGGCCGTGTGGCGCATGAATGCATCATCGATACCCGCCCCTTTGCCGACGTGGGCGTCACCGTCGATGATATCGCGAAGCGATTGATTGATAACGGTTTTCATGCGCCAACAATGTCTTGGCCGGTGTCAGGTACTTTGATGGTGGAGCCCACGGAATCTGAAACCAAGGCCGAGATTGACCGCTTTATCACGGCACTTCTGGCGATCCGCAAGGAAATCAGAGCGGTAGAGGCTGGCGAGATATCCAGCGAAAACAGCCCATTGCGTCACGCACCTCATACGGTCGAGGATCTTGTCGCGGATTGGACCCGTGCCTACCCACGCGAGCAAGGCTGCTTCCCGCCCGGTGCATTCCGGGTCGACAAATACTGGCCGCCTGTGGGCCGGGTCGACAACGTCTTTGGCGATCGCAACCTGATTTGTACCTGCCCGCCTCTAGAGGCTTATGCTGACGCGGCGGAATAAGCGCGCCGTATTTTCCGCAGGCTTAACAGGGCTGAAAAAAGGATCAGGGCCGGGGTTATGCCCCCCGGCCCATTTCTGAGGCGCCTTGGGTCATTGCTGCCGGGCCTGCGCGCCGCTAGCCTGCACCCAAATTAGAGGAGGTTCAGATGGTCTTGGTCGGCCAATACGATTCGCCCTTTGTGCGCCGGGTGGCAGTGACATTGCATTGCTACGGCGTCAGCTTCGAGCGCAATACGCTGTCGATCTTCAGCGACGCCGCGGCGATGCAAAAGATCAATCCGTTGATCCGCATTCCTTCGCTGGTGCTGGATGATGGCACCGTGCTGTTCGATTCCGTGGCCATCGTGGATTGGCTGGACGAGGCTTGTGGCGGGCAGGCGGTTCTGGTGCCAACTGCCGGATTGCTACGGCGCGCGATTTTGCAGGTGGCAGCGATTGCGCTGGGAATTGCCGAAAAGGCCGGACAGATTGTGTACGAGCGGTTCTTTCATGACGCTGGCGCGCGCAGCGTCGATTGGGACGCCCGCTGCGTTTCGCAATTGGATGCGGGCCTTGCGCATCTAGAGGCCGGTTACGGTAGCCCTTGGTCTTGCAGTGCGGAAATGAGCCATGCCGATGTGATGATCGGCTGTATGGTCGGCTATCTGCGTTTGCGCGTACCGGAACGCTTTGCGGAAGAACGTTATCCAAAGCTAGAAGCGATTTCAGTGGCTTGCGAGTCGAGCGAGGGATTCACCGCGTCGCGGATCAGCGCGAATGAGGTGATGCCGGGGCGCGAAGCGGGGGCTTGAACCCAGCTGCAGAATACACATATTCAACCAGTGGAATATTTGGGGGCGAAGATGGCCGATGCTGTGAAACTCACCTGTGCGACCTGTGGTCAGATGAACCGGGTGCCAGAGGCCAAGCTGACCTCTGGGCCAAAATGCGGTAGCTGCGGTGATCCGCTGGTGACAGGGAAAGTCGCAGAACTGGACGCCGCGTCGCATGACAAGGCCACGCGCGGCGACGAGATGCCGTTGTTGGTGGATTACTGGGCGCCGTGGTGTGGGCCATGCCGGATGATGGCGCCTGAATTTGCGAAGGCCGCGACGCAACTGTCGGGCCGGGTCCGCTTTGCCAAGATCAATACCCAAGACCATCCGCAAATCTCGCAACGCGCCGCGATCCGCGGCATTCCAGCGTTGATTTTGTATCATCGCGGGCGTGAAGTGGCCCGACTTGCCGGCGCGCGACCTGCCGCAGACATCATAGCCTTCGTGCAAACGAAACTGCCAAAGCAAACGGCCTAAACGCGCCTGCGCAAAGTGCCGTTCGATTGAGCGCGGCATTTGCGCTAAGGGATAGGCGTACACTGGCGCAGAAATGGTTCGGACACAGAAATTGTTGCGTCAAATGGCAAAGCGAGTCAAAGTTTAACCGACACAGTTATTTTATCAGTTTCAGGCACCGCTCACGAATTTTAAACCTTTTATTTCGGACGACAGTCGGGACCGTATTTCAAGCCATTGAATTGAAATGTTTTTCCGTCCAGACGTTCACTACGCAGAGGACAGTCAGTATGGCCAAGAAATCAGCTTCAGATCTTAAGGCAGAGGGCGCGGAACTGGGGGACTTGCTGGCAACAGCGCGCAAAAGGCCGCTGAATTTCGCTTTGCAAATCGCCAAGGATGACGGCGTTGTGCTAGAGGCGCATCCGACCAAGGCTGCTGATGTGATGTGGCGAAATGCCAAGGGCAACGGTGGCAGCTCTAAAGGTGTCATGGGGATCATGAATGTCAATGGCAAGCTGATAGAATTGACGCTGGCGACCGATGATACCGGACCGGGCACGCTGATCAAACAAACCAAAAAACACCTGAAAGAACGGGGGCTTGCGTTCAAGGTTGTGTTGCTTTTGCCCGGTGGGCAGCGGGTAGACGACGGTGAAGGTGACGCGGATGCAGGCACCGACGAGAAGGCCGATATTGACACTGATAGCGCGGAAGGTGACGCGAAAACAGACGATAGCGCTGAAGCGCTGAAGGCTGCCCTGACGGAACGCCTTCAAATATTGGCCCCGAAGGTTAAGGATCTGATCGCCCAAAAAAGTGATGCTGCTGAAAAGATGGCACGCGGCTTGCAGGCCGTTGCAGCCGAGCTTGCGTCAGACGGACTGGAGAAGGCCGAACAAGTACTGACCGCGATTGAAAAAGCGGTTGAGAAGATCGTCACCGACAAACCTTCCGTGGACACCGATGCGCTGCGGCAGCAATTGAAGGATGAGTTTTCCGAATTGGCGGACGATATGGCGGCGCTGAAGGATCAAGCCGCCAAGGGCGTCGCGAGCAAGACCGAGCAGCTGGAAAAGATGTTCATGACGCTGGTTCAGGGCGAAGATCTGAAAAAAGCAGCGGCGGTTTTGGGGCTGATCAAGACCTTCGTGAATTCTGAAATGGGCAAACTGGCCGAAGCCACGGGCAGCATTCTGGGCGCGGTCGGCGATATATTGGGCGCGGCAGTAGATAAGGTTTCGGCGACGGTCTCGGAGATGTCTGGGGATGCCAAAGGCGTTCTTGAAGAGATGAAAGAAACCGTTACCGAGATCATCGATGACGTGAAAGAGGTCGCCGAAGATGTGAAGCAGGCTTCCGAAGACTTCATCGACAGTCTGACGGAAACGGGCCGCAAAAAGCTTGATCTTCAGGCGCTTGGCTTTTCCGAGGCAGATCAAGACCGGCTGGTGGCAGAGCTTGAGACCAACCCGAATGCGATCAAAGAGGCAAAGGCCAAGCTGGTGACGGATACCAAACTGCCTGCCGAACAACAGGCGGTGCTGAACGCGCTCTCGGAAACCGACCCCAAAGCGTTTGCAGCAGCGCTGGAAGCGTTGAAAACTATGGACCCCGGCGGTGCTTTGGACACATCGCCCGACAAGATGCAGGCGGCACTT
>JBLIGH010000334.1:0-3718 GCA_047636855.1 Pseudorhodobacter sp. | reverse complement strand
GACAGACGCAGCTGCGATCAATATCGCGGTTCCCAGCAGGCTGCGGGTGAAAAACAATCGTACATCCTGACCGCTTTGCATCAATTCAAGCGAGACCAACCCAAAGCTATGATTGATGAAATGCGTGATTGCGAAGGCGAACAGTATCAAGCCTGACCAGATACGCATTTGGGGCAAGGTGAACCAACGCCCAAAAGCCACACGGAACGACGGTTTCGTAGGGGTATCCATCGTCAGAGCTTTCTTGCTGTTTCTAAACCAGAATGAAAAGACCTGCGGTACCCGACTGTTCTTGTCAACGGGTCTGTGGGGTTTTCCTGTGTCGAGGGTAATTCTTGGAACCCAAGCAGTCGGCAAGGACCCGGGCGTTACCCCAAAACCCCCAGCGTTTTTCAGGCGCCTTTGTGTTTGCGGTACAAGTTGCGCACAATCTCGGCGGTACGGCTGGCGCCATCCGTCTGGAAAGACAGCGTCGGCTGAAGCGAGGCCGAGGTAAGGGCGGTCTTTATGCTTTGCGCCAAGCGTGGCCCGGTAAGGTCGGCTTCAGGCAGTACAATCGCCCGATTTAGCTTCGCAAGACGCAAGGCGCGGTCGGCCTGTTCGGTCTCGCCGCCACCTTCAAACGGGATCAGCAAAGCGCGACATCCAGCCATCAAGATATCACCAACGGTATTGTAACCTGCCTGCGAGACCGACAAGCGCGCCGTTGTCAAAAGGCTGCGGAAATCGGTGCGGAACCGAAAGACACGGACATTTGGCGGTGCGGTTTTTGTCAGGCGGTCAAAATCGGATTGTGGCAAGTTGGGGCCGGTGATCACGCACCAGTTTTCCACTTCGGGCAACAAGGCAGCGGCTTCAAGCGCCCATTGAATAACCGCCACGCCCACAGCACCGCCACCCGCCGAGACGACAACATCGAAGCTTTCGACAGGCGGTGGCGGTGGCGGCCCGATGACCATACCGGTGTATACGACCTGCGACGCAATTTCACCAGCCGGGTCAAAGGTCTCTTCCAGACGAATGAAGTCCGGATCGCCATGCACCAAAATATAGTCGAAATGCTGTTTCACCTGCTCGACCGTTTCGGCGTCACGTGGCGGGTTGCTGCGTCTTTGCAAAATATCGCGGATCGAGGTCAACAACATGGGGCGCGGATGACTGACCTTGATCGCGTCAAGCAAAGGCAAAAGCTCGAATCGCACTTTACGGCGGCCAAAGGGAAAGGCCTCGATCATCACGATATCGGGCTTTACCTCGTGGTAGGCAGCCAGCAATTGCGCGCAGCGTTTTTCCTTGAATGCCTCGTCCACCAGCGTGCCTTGCGCATCCACCAGTTTGGAAAAATCGCCGTCGCTGACAGCAATCGAGGGCAATGCGATATGGGAAATCCCGGGCCCCGGAAACCCCGCCACAGCCAAGCCGCCGGTAACCAATGTGACGTCAAAGCCTGCCTCGACCAAGCCGCGCGCGACATGGCTGGCGCGCGCAAGATGGCCAATGCCCAACAAGTGCTGCACATAGAAAAAAACCTTTGGGGCATCGGCGGGTAACGTCATGATGTGCCTTTCTGCTCGGTCTCAAACAATTCGACCAACTGTTTGACGCTGGCGTGATAATCCAGCGTTTCGCGCACCTTTTGTTCGGCTGATGTGCCCAGCATGTGCCGCAGGTCCGGTGACCTTATGGCACGTTCCAAAGCCAGCGCCAGTTGCTTTGGGTCGTTCGGCTCGACTAGCAGCCCGTTTTCGCCGTCGTCAAACAGTTCCGGAATCCCCGAGATATTGGTGCTGACGCATGTCAGACCCTGACTTGCCGCTTCGACCAAAACATTGGGCAACCCATCACGGTCACCATCGTGCGATATACGACAAGCAAGCGCAAAGATATCCGCCAAACGGTACTGCTCCAGCACTTCTGCTTGATCGACGGCCCCCAACCAGCTGGCTTTATCGGCAATGTTCAGCGCTTCGGCCTGTTGCCGCAATGCTTTGCGCGCAGGTCCGTCGCCGGCATGGACAAAGCGCCAGTTCAGATCCGTAGGCAAAAGGGCCAGCGCCTGTAGCAAGGTGTCATACCCTTTTTTGTCAACCGCGCGCCCGACACTTAAAATGGTGACCGGGTCATCTGGTTGCGTGCCGTCACGGGTGGTTTGCGGCCTTGCAAAATGTTGAAACCGCTGAAGGTTGAGGCCGTGATAGCTAAGGTGCACGCGCGCTTTGTCTGCTGCGAGGTCGCGCAAATGATCAAAGCCTTTTCGGGTACAGGTGACGACCCAGCGTGCCTTTGACAGCTTGGCCGCAAGCTCCCAATCGGGCGAGGTCCAGATATCCTTGGCATGGGCCGATACCGTCCAAGGCATCCCCATGATCTGGCCCGCATAGGCGGCAACTGAGGCAGGCGTGTGAATGAAATGCGCATGCAGCCGCCCCGCCTGTTCGGGCCATTCGGCAACCAAAACAGCGGCCTGCCCAAAGCGACGAACCCGGTTCGGCGTGAAATCCCGGCGCAAATCAGACAAAAAGCCCCGGAATGTTGGCCAGAAACCCGGCAGCGCCGCAGATTTGCGCAGCCCCCGCAGCACGCGGGATATTTCTTGATACAAATATTCGGGCAAATAATGCACCGGCGCTTCGATCTCGTCATGCACTGGATGGGTTTTGAGGTCGGTGGGATGGCGCATCGACACGATCACCAGCTCAAGGCCCGCTTGTTCCAAACCGCGCAATTCCTGCGCAATGAAGGTCTCGGACAATCGCGGGTAGCCTTTGACAATCACCACGATCTTATGGCGCAAGTACGGCTTCACTTTTTTGCCCTCGCAGCACGGCGCTTGGCCGTCCTTAACGTCAGATCACGACCGACAATCTGGATGATGTTGGTAAGCCCCTCCAGCAGCATCCCGTGCGGCGCTTGCGATGGCGGCGGCTGATCTGGCAACGATTTCAGGGCTTGCGCCATACGCTGTGGATCGCCTGCTTCCTCGGGCATCAGCATTTGGATCATGCCAAGCTCGGCGGCGCGCTTTGCCCGAATAAGTTGCTCTTCACGCGGTGTTGTGCGCGGCACAATAAGCGCCGGGCGGTCAAAGGACAGAATTTCGCAATAGGTATTGTACCCACCCATCGAGACAACGGCCTTAGAGCTTGCAATCAGCTCTTCCATTCTGGTGTCGAACTCGATCATTTTGATGTGCTTGATCTTGCGCCCGCGCAGCATCAACGCGGCCCGTTGCTCGCCCGGCATATAGGGGCCTAACACGATCAATGCCTTATGTGTCAGGCTTTCGTCATGCTCGTAAGCCGATAGGACATCCTCGACCAGATCCGCCCCATCGCCGCCGCCACCTGTCGTCACCAAAATATAATCGCCCTCGGGTTGGTGAACCGACAACGCGGTGTGCAAGGCGCGGCGTTGCAAAAATCCAACAAATGTCAGGCGGGCTTGCACCGCAGGCGGCACGTCCAACCCGATCAGCGGATTGTAAAAATTGGGCGGGCCGTAAACCCAGATGTCGTCATAAAACTGATCGATCTTGGACATGACATCTTTGTTTTTCCACTCGGCATCCAGCAGATGTGGCGCATCCATCACTTCTCGCAGGCCCAGCACCAACGTAGAGCCTTTGGACTTCAAATAGGCCAAGGTTTCTTCAACTTCGCCGCGCAGGCCCATCGGTTCTTTATCAACGATAAAGATATCCGGCCGAAAGGTTTTGGCA
>JBLIGH010000333.1:0-3725 GCA_047636855.1 Pseudorhodobacter sp. | reverse complement strand
GGCTGAAGAGGAACTTGTGAAAATGGAACATGACCTGCGCGACACATTGGCTTCGGCCAAAGCCCGCAAGGATGGGCTTGGCGACACCGTAGGCGTTAAGGTTTAAAATCGAACAATGCGCAGCGCCCCCCTCTTTTTGACCCAAGCAAGAAAGCTGGCGGTTTTGGCTTGTCTGGGGGCGTTGCTTTCAGCCTGTGTGCCGCAGGGCGCGGATTTGCCAACCCGTGCAACATTGCCGCCGCTGCCGCGCATCGACGGCACGCCCGCTGCCTCGCCCGCCAGCGAGGCGCTGCGATCCTATTATGCGGGGTTGCAGGCAGGCCTGCTGTCGCGCGGCCTGATGCGCACCGATACTGGCAGCCAGGACGCGCCTTTTACCGCCCGAATGCTGGCCAATAACTTTATCCGTATCGCCCTTTTTGACGAGTTCGACAGCTCTACCGGCAATAGTATTGCCCGAACCACCGAAAGCCGTTTGCGCCGGTGGGACAAGCCGGTGCGCGTTGGCTTGAATTTCGGGGCCTCGGTCGGGCAGCCGCGGCGCGACAGCGAGCGGGTACGTGTCGCATCTTTGTTGGCGCGCCTGTCGCAGCTGACCGGGCTATCGATCCGTCTGGTCGACAGCCAAGTGAATTTTTACGTCTATATCGTGAATGAGGATGAAAGGCTGGCGCTCGGGCCATCGGTCAAAGCCAACATCCCCGATCTGTCAAACCGCGATATCGCGTCCTTGTTGAACATGCCGTCCTCGACCTATTGCCAAGTGTCGGCCATGGTTGATCGTGACACCTCGCTTTATCACCGCTCCTTTGCGGTGATCCGGGCAGAACACCCAGATCTGCTGCATCTGTCTTGCCTGCACGAAGAAATCAGCCAAGGCCTTGGCCTGCCAAATGACAGCCCAACGGCCCGCCCCTCGATTTTCAATGACGATCAGGAATTCGCCCTGTTGACCCCAATGGACGAGTTGATGTTGAAGATGCTTTATGACCCCCGTCTGACCCCCGGCATGACCGTTCCCGAGGCCCGCCCGATCGTAGAACGTATCGCCGAAGAGCTTATCGGGGGCGGCGCATGACCCCCAGAAAAACGGAGTAAACGCTATGGTTTTTGGCTTTCTGACAGGCGAATTCATTGATGTCATTCACTGGGTCGATGAAACGCGCGACACGATGGTTTGGCGCTTTGAGCGGCAGGGACATGCCATCAAATACGGGGCCAAGCTGACGGTTCGCGAAGGCCAAGCCGCCGTTTTCATTCATGAGGGGCAATTGGCCGATGTCTTCGGTCCCGGCCTTTACATGTTGGAAACCAACAACATGCCAATCATGACCACGTTGCAACATTGGGATCACGGCTTTGACAGCCCGTTCAAATCCGAGGTGTATTTCATCAATACCACCCGGTTTAACGATCTGAAATGGGGCACCAAAAATCCGATCATGACCCGTGATCCGGAATTTGGCCCGGTGCGCATTCGCGCCTTTGGCAATTATTCCATGCGGGTCAGTGACCCTGCCAAATTCATGACCGAAATTGTCGGCACTGACGGCGAATTCACGGCAGATGAGATCAGCTTTCAGGTCCGCAATGTGATTTTGCAAGAGATGAGCCGCGCCTTAGCGGCCTCCAACATCCCGGTTCTGGATATGGCGGCCAATACCGGTGATCTGAGCGCGATGGTGACCAATGCCATTGCCCCCAAGATTTCGGAATATGGCCTGACGCTGCCCGAACTTTATATCGAAAATATCTCGCTGCCCGAAGCGGTGGAAAAAGCTTTGGACAAGCGCACCTCGATGGGGATCGTCGGGGATCTGAACAAATACATGCAGTTCAACGCCGCCGAAGCGATGGCCAACCCAAATTCGGGGGCCGGTGCCGCCATGACAGCCGGTATCGGTGCCGCGATGGGAATGGGTATGGCGCAACAGATGCAGCCCGGCCCATGGGGGGCGCACCCAGCTGCCGCCGCGCCGCAAATGGCGCCACCTCCACCTCCACCACCACCCGTTGAAAGGCTGTGGCACATCGCCGAGAATGGCGCGACGCAAGGCCCATTTTCGCGCAGCCATTTGGGGCGGATGATCACCTCGGGCGCGTTTGCACGCAGCACTATGGTTTGGACTGCTGGACAAGACGGCTGGAAAGCGGCAGGCGAGATTGCCGAATTGGCGCAGCTTTTCACAGTTGCTCCGCCACCGCCGCCGGGCGCATAAACATCGGTGACGGGGTGAGGGACAAAAGCGCAAAGCGCCTACCAAGCCGAACTGACAAAAGCTGAGATCGAGGAATATGGCCCCTAAACCCAGCGAGATCGAGACAAACAGCCACTGGCCCTGCAACAGTTGCGGGGCCGACTTGCGTTTTGTACCCGGTCAAACAGAGCTGCGATGCGATCATTGCGGCGATGTTCAGGCGATTCCGGAAGTCCAAAGCTCGACGCGCGGCCTCACGATGGGCGAGTTGGACTTGGCCCGGGGGCTTCGCGATGATCTGCCCAAGGCGGCGATGGAAGAACCGCGCACGACGCCCTGCCCCAGTTGCGGCGCCCTGGTAGAGTTTCAAGGCGCGGAACATGCAACGGAATGCCCTTTTTGTGCGACACCGGTTGTGGTTGGCACAGGCACCAACCGGCAGATCAAGACGCAGGCACTGATCCCTTTTGCGCTAGATGAACGCACCGCACGCGCCTCGATGGTGAAATGGCTTGGCAAGCTGTGGTTTGCCCCTAACGGTCTGGTCGAATACGCCCGAAAAGGCCGCGCACTTTCCGGCATTTATGTACCCTATTGGACCTTTGATGCCGCGACCCGCTCGCGCTATGCAGGGCAACGCGGCACGTATTATTACGAAACACGGACCGTTACGGTACGTGAGGATGGCAAATCCAAACAGCGGCAAGAACGTGTCCGTAAAACCCGGTGGAAGTCGGTTTCAGGCTGGGTCGGCAGGGCTTTTGATGATGTGCTGGTGCTGGCCAGCCAAAGCCTGCCGCGCCATTATACCGAAGCGCTGGAGCCCTGGGATCTGGCTGCGGTGAAAGCCTTTGCACCGGATTATCTGGCAGGCTTCACCGCCGAGGGTTACACGGTCGGACTGTCGGATGGGCACGAGCGCGGACAGCAGATAATGGCGAGCGTTATTGCGAATGATGTGAAGCGGGATATTGGCGGCGATGAGCAGCGCATCGACCGGATCAACACGGATTACACCGACGAGACATTCAAACATATCCTGCTGCCCGTTTGGATGGCAGCCTATAAGTACAACGGGAAAACCTATCGCTTTGTCGTGAACGGCCAGACGGGCAAAGTTCGAGGCGAGCGCCCTTGGTCGATCTGGAAAATCGCTTTCGCCGTGATCCTGGGGGCCGCGATTGTTGGCGCCGTCGCCTATTTCGGCAAATAGGCACCGCAGTTCGTATGCCAACGGCAAAGCCGTGCTTGGGGGCATCGAGCCCCCGCGCACGGCATTTCCATGGAATGCCCGACATTCTTCGCGCTACGCGAAGGGGCGCGACGGCACCTTAGGGACAGGCCCTAAATCCGGGTCGCCAGCGCCAAGGCATGATGTTCGACCACAGCTTTGTGATTTTGGGGCGCTACGCTTGCAACGACGCGCGCGGCGACAGATCGGGAAATTAGTAAACTGCATTCACGCTGAATGGCCAATCGCCCGCCCCACACCTTGCATTTCCCCGCTCATCAAAGCCATCGCATATC